>JACQDT010000007.1 GCA_016200965.1 Candidatus Azambacteria bacterium
TTGTACAATTACCGCGGGGTTTCCAAATATCACTTTCCGATGTATCTTAAAGAGGTGGAGTATCGATTCAATCACCGGAAAGATAATTTGTTCAAATTATTCCTCGCAACCTATTTTGGTTACGTTTCCCACTAATTACCTATTTTTTTAATTATTAGTTCGCCCTTTTTACAAAATCATTGTTTTATATCGGGATATTTTTTAAGCACGGTCCGTAAAATCATCCGCGCGATTTCCCCCGAAAACGATATGTACGCATCGGTAACGTTTTCAAGGGTTGCTTTCGGGTCATCGCCCATATCGAGCGTTTCCCCCGCATTGTCGATTTTAAGATTCTGCACTTTCCGCGCGATGGAAAGCGCGACGGCCGGCCCGATCATCTCCATCTGTTTTTTCACGAGATCCGTGACGATGTGCTTATATTCATCTGCGAGAGCTTGTTCCATATTTTTTATTATATCATACATCATGCAACGCGCCTCAAGGACGCTTGTGGAGAACTATGACCCGGGCGCAAGAAGGTTCTCTCCCATTTTGACGCGCTTGCTTCCCGCCAAGGGAAGCGTCATGAAAAATGCGGTTCCTTTGCCCTCGGTGGACTCAAACCACAGTTTCCCGCCGGATGCTTCGGCGATCTGTCTGGCTATGTACAGGCCAAGGCCGGTGCCTTCCATCTTTATGATGTTGTCCGCGCGGAAGAATTTTTCAAAGACGCGGTGTTTCTGGAACTCGGGAATGCCGTAGCCGTTGTCCGCTACTTTAATCATAACGTCTTTTTCTTCAAGCGAAAGTTCAAGCGAAATGTTCCCGCCCTCGGGCGTGTATTTGGACGCGTTGGTAAGCAGATTGGAAACCACCTGCCACACAAGGCGCGGGTCGATGGACACGCGCGGCAGTTCTGACTTCGCCGTAAAGTCGAATTTCTGTTTTCGCTTGGCGAAATTCTGCGCCACTTCGGGCAGCATGCTCTTGAAAAATTCCATAAGGTTGGTCGGCGTGGGCTCAATCGCGACTCTCCCGGATTCTATGCGCGACACGTCCAAAAGGTCGTTGACCAGCGCGATGACGCGTTCATTGGAATTATACACGTCGGTGAGCACCCCTTTTTGTTTTTCAGAGAGTACCCCCATGTCTCCGCCCAACAGCATTTCCATGAACCATTTCATGGAAGAGAGCGGCGTGCGGAGCTGGTGCGAGGTGACGGAGATGAATTCGCTTTTCATCTTGTCTATTTCTTTCTCGCGCGTCACGTCGGAGAAAATGAACGCCACGCCTATCACTTCTTTTTTCGCGTTGGTCACCGGGCCCGCTACGATTTTATAAAACACGGTGCCCACCACAAGCTCGGGAAATGTTTCCTGCGCGCGCGACATAAGCACCCGTTCAATCGCGCTCCGGAAGTCAAGCTTGCCCCACAGCGCGCCGATGACGTCCAGTATGGCGACATTCGCTTTGTCGGCAATGCCGAGAATTTCTTTTGCTTTCTGATTGATGACGGCGACTTCCTGCAGGGTGGTAATCATAATAATGCCTTCGGCAAGCGACGCAAGCATGGAGCGTGATTTCTCCGTTTCTTCGCTGATGAGGTTTTTGATCTTGGTAATGGTCGCGCCGGCTTGCGACACGATGGAGTACAGCACTTCGGTTTCCTCCTCGCTGTAGGAAGCCGCCTTTTGGGAAGCGACGTTGATGATCCCCACCAGTTTTCCGTCCACCACCATCGGCAGGTTGAAGAACGCCCGCACCGGGTCTTTTTCCTGCTCGTCAAAGATGGTGCCGAAGTACACCGATTTCACATCCTCTTCTTTCACATCCTCTTCCGTGAGCAGCTTGAATGCCGCGATCATTCTTTTTTTGACGTCATCCGCGAACGCGCGATTCACCGATTCTTCAAGATGGCACTTGAACACCAGCTTTTTCTGGCTGTCCCGGGTCAGATAGGAAACGGTGCTGTAGGAGACAATTTTGCCCAGTGAGCCGGAGATCATTTCAAGCGCTTCATTGGCGTCCAGTAATGAGCTGATCCGGTCGGTGATTTCTTTTAAAATGGCGGTTTGATACACGCGGTGGGTAAGATTAAGATTGCGCCGTTTGAGCTGGGCAAGCATCACGGCGAACGTCTCAAACAGTTTTCGCAATTCTCCCCTGCCGGCCGGAATCGCCACGTCGTAGTTTCCTTTGCTGATTTCGCCCGCGATGCGTACGGCGTCTCCAAACTGCTTCAAGGATGTATACAACATCAGGAGACCGACGGAGAGGTTTATGAGGACGACGAAGGCCGCAAGCGAGATCACTTTGTCGTCGTGGGGGAAAAAAAGCGCGGCGGTGCCGATGCCTCCGACCACGAGTGTGAGCACGAAAAAAGTGAGAATTTTTTGCTCGAGGTTTAGTTTCATGTCATGCGACTTCTTTCACTTTTTGTATGATCTCCTGGAGCGTGTGGGCGGTTTTGGTGAAGAAATAATCTTTCTGCAGATTCATCGCGTTTTTCACCTCGTCGCGGATGGCGAGGTTGGTCAGGATGACGACCGGCGTGTTTTTCAACGCGGGGTCCGTATTGATTTTGTATAACAATGTAATACCGTCGCCGAGCGGCATGATGAGGTCAAGCCCGCCTGTTGCCGTGTGCACGAGATACCCCTCCCGTTCAAATGCGGCTTGCAACAGCCCGAGCTGCTGGGGTTCATCTTCCACGATGAGAATAGATTTTTGCACAGTATCCATATACAAACAGTATACCACAAAAATACCAGAACCTGTTAAGTGGTTTACCCTGAGCTTGCCGAAGGGTGCGCTCACGAGGAATCGGACCTCGATTTTGGGATCCGCAATCCCATGTTCTGTCCATTGAACTATGAGCGCGTAGTGCGGGCGGACGCATCTTTCCTGTTCACTATACGTTTCTTTTGTGAAATTATCAATTTTCGTGCAATATTCCGCATATACTTGATTTTGTGTGAAATGAACTGTATATTGAATGAGTAATGGTTGATATGCGGCATGAATACGAAACATTCCCAGTCGAAAAAAATACTACAGCATCTTGGGGTCGCGGGCGGGATCGCGGTGCTTTCTTTAGTCAATCCCCTTTTGCCTTATGCGCTGTTGAAAAGATATTTGAGAAAAAAGCGTTTCCAGCGGCATAAGTTTCTTCAAGACATCCGGCGCCTTCAGCATCGGCAATTAATAGACATGGATGTGGCGATTGACGGGATGGTACATATGCGTCTTCGCGCGAAAGGAAAGGAAGTCGTGCTCAAATATAATATTGAACATCTTTCCATAGAAATGCCAAAGCGGTGGGATGGTGTGTGGCGCTTGGTGATGTTTGACATCCCGAGCAGTAAAAACAAAGCGCGGGACGCGTTGCGTATGAAACTCAAAGAGCTTGGATTTTATCAGTTGCAAAAAAGCGTATTTCTTTTTCCTTTCGCGTGCGAGAAAGAAATAGATGCATTGGGGGTGTTCTGGAATGTACGCGATCATATCGTGCTCATGCGGGTATCCGGATTTGAAGGGGAAGAAAAGCTGAAACATCATTTTAAAATCTGAACTCCACCCATTATTCAGTATATGCGGAATAATGGGTGAAATGTATTGCAAAGTAATACTTTATGATTTGTTCTTGCGTGGCGCTCCGCGATGCGGTATACATATCATTATGGTTGCAATCCCCGCACAAGTGAGTGTGGTGTTGCGCGCCTTGCGCGCGCGCGGATATGAAGCGTACGCGGTGGGCGGATGCGTGCGCGACGCGCTTTTGGGGCGCGTGGCAAAGGACTGGGACGCGGCGACCAACGCAAAGCCGGAAGAAATCCAAAAGGTCTTTCCGAAAAGTTTCTACGAAAACAAATTCGGCACGGTGACGGTGATAGCTGATGATATGGAAATTCAGGTGACCACCTATCGCGTGGACGCGGCGTATTCCGATAAGCGTCATCCGGACGATGTGCGCTATACTGCTGATCTTAAAGAAGATCTCGCGCGAAGGGATTTCACCATGAACGCGATGGCGGTTTCCGAACAAGGAGAAATCGTTGATCCATTTGACGGACAAAAAGATATAAAGGAAAAGATTATCCGCGCGGTCGGCGACGCGGAAGCGCGGTTCAACGAAGACGCCTTGCGCATCCTGCGCGCGATACGTTTTGCGGCGCAGTTGCATTTCCGTATTGAGGAAAAAACGTATGCGGCGATAAGGAAATTTTCCTCATTATTGAAATTTGTGTCCAAGGAACGCATACGGGATGAATTGGTGAAGATGATAGAGAGTGACGGCGCGGCGAATGGAATTGAATTGATGCGGGACGCCGGCCTTCTGGAGCTTGTGCTTCCTGAACTTGCCGAAGGAATAGGAGTGGGTCAGAATAAGCATCATATCTATACGGTATACGAGCACAACCTCCGCGCTTTCAAATACGCGGTAGAGCAAAAGTGGAATTTCCATGTGCGCATCGCTTCCCTGCTTCACGATGTCGGAAAACCGAGAACAAAGGTGGGTGACGGGATTGATTCAACCTTTTACAATCACGATCTTGTCGGGTCAAGGATGGCGCGGCAGATAATGACTCGCCTGAAGTTCCCCACTGCGGATACGGAAAAAGTGGCGCTTCTTGTGAGATGGCATCTGTTCTACTATAACGTGGATGAGGTGACCGCTTCTTCCGTGCGCCGTCTGATACGAAACGTGGGGCTGAAAAACATGGACGATCTGATAAATCTGAGAATTGCCGACAGAATAGGGTCGGGAGTGCCGAAAGCGGAACCCTATAAATTGCGTCATTTCAGATATATGGTAGAATCTGTTTCTAAGGACCCCATTTCCTCGAAAATGCTTAAAATCAACGGAAATGAGGTCATGCGCATTTTGGAGATTCAGCCGGGGCCGAAGGTGGGGATAATCCTTTCCGCCCCTTTGGGAGAGGTCTTGGATGATCCGAAAAGGAATACGGAGGAATATCTGAGCGCGCGCACGAAAGAGTTTGATAAATTTTCTACAAGCGAGCTTGGAGAAATAATAAAGAAAGGCGAGGAAAAGATAGAGTTGATTGAAATGGAAGAGCGCAGAAAGCATAGGGTTTAAGGGATGGATCGGGAAATACATGTATTTCCCGAAAACCCTCATTATTTGAAAATTCTCATTTTAGCTTCGGGTATAGCTGAATGAATAATATAGATCGGGCCGTAGTGTAGTGGTAGCACGAGTCCTTCGGGAGGATTTAGCCCGGGTTCGAATCCCGGCGGCCCGACATAATTGAATAATAGGGCCTGTAGTAGAGTGGTAACACGCGGCATTCGCATTGCCGAGACCGGGGTCCGATTCCCCGCAGGTCCACTAATAAAATGATCACTCAAAGGAGGAAAACGGGCGATATTGGTGAAGAAATCGCTTGCCATCATCTCATCTCAAATGGATATAGTATGGTAGCTAGGAACTACGCGACGAAGTTTGGGGAGATAGATATTATAGCAAAGAAAGCGAATAAACTCATATTTATAGAGGTGAAAACCATGCGCTTTGGCACGAGTATGGCGCCGGAAGAAAATCTGACATGGAAAAAATTGAAAAGGATGCAAAAGGCAATACAGATGTATCTTTTCTCCCATAAGATACCGGAAGATCAGCAATGGCAGATGGACGCGATTTCCTTATTAATTGACTCTTCAGATAAGGAAAAGGAACTCAAACACATAGGGAATATCAATATTTACTGATATTTATTGACTTCGCGCAATATTCCGCATATGCGGAATATTGCGCGAAGAAGGAGGATTTTTGCATGTTTTCAGGAAATTTCATAATAAGGAAATAATAGGGAAGTTATCCACACCATGAGCCATTTCCTTATTTCCCTATTGTTTGTATACTGAAAGTAATACAGAAATGGACAGAACATGTTTGTAATACAAAGTAATACAAATGGCAACGCAGAGAAAGGTGTGGGCTATTTCTCTTCCGCCGAAAATGGAAAAGGAAATCGCCCAGCTGGCGAAAAAAGAAGAAAAGACCAAAAGCGAACTGATCCGCCAGGCATTGCGCTTATATACCGAAGCGCGCGGGAAAGGGAAAAAATAAATTAACGCGCACATTCAATGAAAAGGAAAGGGCAAATAATTAAAAAGTGGCTTGCCGTCGGATCGGTTATTTTTTCGCTTGTGTTCAATCTCGTTGTCCCTTCTTCCTCTCCCGCCAACGCGGGAACGTTCACTAAAACCTGGACCACTCAGGGGGACTTTGACAACAATACCGTTACCGGCCAAGGAGCGACTACAAAAACAAATGTTGATACGACAAGCTCGGCGGGCGATGTGAAGCTCTCCACCGTCGGCTCCGACCAGAGTTTCACCGAATCATTCACCGCGAACACGAATATCGATACGGCGAATAGCGTGGCGGAAATTTCAGGAGGCAGTTTGGCGCAAGCGACCGGAACCGCGACGGATTTATCCAGTAAACTTTTGAATGCCTGGGGTACCATCTCCGGCGCTCTTTCCGCCAAAACAGATTACGCGACCGGGACAAGCCCCCACGGCGTCGCTATTTCAGCTGACGGCGCCTCGGTGTATGTGGCGAACTCCAACTCCACCACCGTCTCTATGTATTCCCGCACCGGCCTCGTTTACACCGACGGGCAGAACGCCCTTGTCCGCGCCTCAAACGGCGATATCTATGTGGGCGCGGACAACGGCAAGTTCGGGAAGTATGTACCGGGAACCGATACGTTTACGGATTTGACTTCTAAGATTTCAAGTTTTTGGGGCACTCAATCTGTCTTGGCGCTGACCTACGATTCTGGTAATAATGTTGTCTACCTTGGCGGAGGAACAGCCTCTTTCGCTAAATATACTGTTG
>JACQDT010000025.1 GCA_016200965.1 Candidatus Azambacteria bacterium
CGACGGAGCGAATGGGAATGCCGCAGACCTCACGAGTAAGATCTCCTCGTTTTGGTCAACGAACGCGGTGAACGCGCTCGCCTATGACGCGACGTCGGGCGCGGTGTATATCGGGGGATCGGGAGGGAAGTTTGGGAGATTGAGTGTCGGGAACGGCGGTTTATCGGGCACCTACACCTCCGCTGTCTATGATACGGGGCAGGCGACTGATTTTGCAACGGTATCTTGGACGGAAACGCTCAACGGGCAGACCCTTGCGATGAGCGTGAGGGCGGGCAATTCCAATCCTCCCACGGACGGAGCGTGGACGGCGGTCGCAAACGGAGCGGACACCGGCGCGGTGTTTGACGGCAAACGGTATGTGCAGTATCAGGCGGCGTTTTCCACGACGGACGCCGCGTTTTTGCCGAGCTTGGACAGTATGCAGATCAACTGGCAGACCGCCGCCAATTATAATTTCTCTCTCTCTTACTTGTCCTCATTTAGCAGTATACTCGCGGGGCAGTCGGTGCGCGTGGGTTCGGTGACGGTGGCAGCGCAAAGCCCGCAGGACGCATCTATTGTCGACCGCACCAATCTCACTTCTTCCGATTCACATGTTACTTTCTCTCCAAATGCGTATTGCACGCCAAGTAGCGGGAGCTGTGTAGTGGATGTATACGCGTCATTTCCCTCCACAGGCACGTATGCCATAACTCTGACGGGGAATAATGCGTCGGCAACATATCCGTACGGTCTTACCGCCACTACGTCGTTCTCGCTCACCGTTTCCCCGCAGATGACGTACATGCTCGGTTTAAGCGCGAATTCCGGCGAGGTTATCCGCTCGTCGGCGTCGGGCGCGTATGCAACGCCGACATTTCAGACTATGCTGACCGTCACGCGCACGGGCGGCGCGGATGAGGGCGTTGCTTCCATCACTGCCGCCGCGCCTTCGGGCATCACCGCCGATCCCTCTCCATTGAACTCCGCGCCGTTTGGAACGACATTTACCAGTATTATCACCATGAGCGCGGCAAGCACCGTCACCGCAGGCGACTATACGTTTACTATCACGGTGGTGCCGGCGCTTTCAGGCAGTTCCAATCAGCAAACTATTTCATTCACCCTGCAGGTACGCGATCCGCTTTCGTATTCGCTTGCGGGAGGGTCGGGTACGGTGACGCAGGGCAACACGATCAGCGCGTATATTCCGGCAAATTATTCTTCGGGGGGGTCTGAAACGGTACAATCGTTTTCCGTCGTTTCCATTGTGCCTTCCGTTTCCCTTGCCTCCGGCGAGTCGCTTCCTTCGGTGTCGTTTCCCACCTCTTCCTGCGGCCCCCTGCCCCCGAGTAACGCCACCTGCGCGCGCATGAGCGTGCAGACCTTTTCAAATACGCCCGCGTATGTGTATACCATCACCGTCACCGCGCGGTCGCAGATTACGAACTCCGCGCCGACGTCCGACGCGGTGTATACACTTACCGTGACCGGTCCGTATGATTTCTCGCTTGCCTACGGCGCGCCCGTTGCGCCGTGTACGCAAAGCACGTCATGCTCCGTGGAGCAGTCAAATACCATGCAAATTGCCGTGAATATCACCTCAACCGCGCTTGCGGGTGAACCAGTCGCGCTCACGGTTTCCGGGAGTCCGGTGACCCCCGGCATCTCATATTTCCAAGATAGCGCAACGAATTCCACATCCTGTTCTCCTTACAGCGGCCATGCGTGCGTGGCGACTATCACTATTTTAACCACCAGCGCCACTTCACAAAACATTTATCTTGTGTACATTACCGGCAACACGCTGGCTAGCAGCATTCCGCGCAATCATACGCTTACCCCCGAATACACGCTTACCGTCACGGAGGGGTTCACGTTTGATATTACACTGGGGCCTCCCGCGTCGGGAACCACCATCAATACGGGGAACATGACCGTGAGCGTGCAGGCGACCGTGACGCTCCGCACCGGCACCGCTCCCCAGCCGGTCACGCTTGCCGTATTCGGATCGCTTCCTTCCGGAGTCACTGCGACATTTCCCTCCAATAATCCCTGCACTCCTTCCTGCTCGCAGATTATCGCGTTGCGCGCGCAAGGGACTACGGCAGGAAATTATACCATTACCATCAGAGGACAGTACGGCACGTATATCGTGGATAAAACATATGTGCTGACGGTGGAAGATCCGTTTGATTTTTGTCTAAAATGGACGGCGGGCAATCCGTGTTCAGGCGCTTCCGCGACAGGAGACATTTTTACCATTCCAAGCGCCGCTCCGCTTGATGTGCCGTATTCGGCAACATGGAACGCGGGCGGGACGGCCGCCGTCTCATTCGCCGCTCCTTCGCCTGCCGCGCAATTAAGCGTCAGCATAAGCCCCAGCGGATGCGGTACGCTTAATCAAACTACATCGTGTCCAGGGACTATTTCATTTGAGGCGCTTTCCGGCCTTACTCCCGCGACCTATACCGTAACTATGACGGCGTTTTCCAGTTCCCTTTCGGGAAGCGTGTCCAAAAGCATTATCATGCGCCTGACCGTGGGATCCTCGTTTCGTTTTTCACTCGCTCTTTCCCCGGATTCGGCGCGGGTGGATCCGAAGCCGGGCGTCACTTCCGCGGACGTCATCGCCGCGCTCACCAATCCGCCGGCGGGGCCCGTTACGCTCTCCATCCAAAATGAAACCAAAAACTATACGTTGCCGGCGGGGGTTACGGCAAGTTTCACCGGGTCGCCATGCACCCCGTCATCGGATGCGATAGGCGCGACCTGTCCCGCGCCGCCGCAGGTGACTTTTTCGGTGGCGGCAAGCGCGGCCGATGGTGTGTACAATGTTCCTATTTTTGGTTCAAGCGGACCGGCGGAGGTGGTGGCGTATTTTACGCTGAAAATAGGGCCGCTTAATCTCACACAGTACCAGTCCTCCGATCTTCTTACCGAGGCCCATCAGCGGCCGGCGCCTTTCTTCATGTGGTCTCCGCAAGCGCCGTTTGTGGGAGATCAGGTGAATTTTGACGCGGCATCTTCTACCGTATGGGGCGGCTCCGGAATGGTTCCCGCAGACGTCACGAACGCATATTTCGGATGGAGTTTTACGGGCATCAACAGCCCAACTGTTTCAAACAGCTATACCGCGTCGGGCATCGCCATCCCAACACTTTCCGTGAGGGACACCAATCCGTCATCGGTGTGTTACACGAGCGTTGCCACCGACACCACGCAGACCGAAGCGTGCCAGTGCGCGACCAGCACCGATGCGTTTTTAAACGGAGGCATCACCGTATCCAAGCCGCGGCCGTTTTTCAGAGAAATTAAACCGTAGCAGGGAAGCATCCGCTCAGTTATGAAACTATTCAATTTTCTCAAACCAAAGAGCTATTTGGGGATCGATATCGGAACGTCGGCAATTAAAATCGTTCAACTTTCGCATGCGCGCGACACGTTTCGGGTTGAACAGTACGGCGAGATTACATTTTTTTCCAAGGAAGCGCCGATGGAAGTATACCAGCAAAGCTCGTTGAAAATGCCAGATGAACAGGTGGCGGAACTGGTGCGCAAAATACTGCATGAGTCGAAAGTTACCGCGACAAAAGCCGCGATGTCGTTGCCGGTGTTTTCAAGTTTTTCCACCATCATTGAACTGCCGCCGATGCCCAAAGACGAAATGGAAAAAGCGATTCAGTTTGAAGCGCGCCAGTACGTGCCCATTCCCATCAGTGAAGTATCACTTGATTCGTTGGTGCTGGGCGAAGAGCGGAAACAACAACAAGAAGAAAATCACGCCGGGCGGGAGGAAGCGGAGGATCAGGGATGGCGCGCCGACCCCCGGGCACAAAAGTCAAAAAAGCTGGAAATTTTGCTTATTGCCGTGCCGAATGAGATCAAGAAAAAATATGAACACATCGCTCAACTTGCCGGACTTGAACTCACAGCGCTTGAGATGGAAACGTTCCCGTTGGCACGCGCCATGCTCAAAGGCAATCCTACGGTGACTGCGGTAGTGGACATTGGCGCGCGTTCCACCGACATTTGCATTGCTGACGGGGGAGTCGTGAGAATTTCCCACAACTTTGAGTTTTCCGGCGTGGATATTACCAAAGCGTACGGCGAATTTGCAAAGTTGGATTACGTTGAGGCGGAAAAAAGGAAAAAAGTAACGGGACTCAATCTGACGCCGGGACAACTGCTCGGCGCAGCGGGACTCCTTGCGATTATTGACGATATTATCAACGAAACCGAACGCATCACGCACTCGTATTTCAATAAAACAGGAAGAATGGTGACGCGCGTGGTGCTCGCGGGAGGCGTGTCGCGCATGCCCGGGCTTCTTGAGCAGTTTCGCGAACGATTTTCATCCCTTCCCGCCGACGCCGTTTCCATAGGAAACCCCTTCAGCGGCCTTGTGTACCCCAGAGAACTTGAAAAAATTCTTCAGGAAATAGGCCCCTCTTTTGCGGTGGCGGTAGGGCTCGCGATGCGGCGTTAGGCGGCGAATAGCAAATAGCAAATAGCAAATAGCGAATAGCGAATAGCAGGAGCGCGCCGGCTGTTTGGTAGCATTTCTTTGTTTTGTAATGTATAATAATGAATGATGCTATTTGCAATCAGCTATTCACTACACAATGCCTGACGTATCTTTGCTTCAGCGTGAATATTATGGCGAACAAGAGCAAGAAAGCCGTTTGCCCGGCGTCGTTTTTACCGCCGCATTGAGCGCGCTTCTCATTGTCATCGCCGCGTACGTGGGCCTTTTTCTCTATAACCGAGTGCTGGTATCAAGGGCCGACGCCATCGCGAAGCATACTAAGGATTTAAAAGTAGAGGACATGGCGGAGACCATTAAAGATCTGGAAGCATTGGGAGTGCAAACAAAAAACCTCAAAATGCTTCGCGAAGCGCACACCTATTCCACAAAAATGTTTGCGTATATGGAAAGCGCAACGCATCCCGCGTCTCGTTTTTCCGACACCATTATCGACGCAGTGGAAAAAACGATACAAGCGAAAGGATTTATTTCTTCTCCTGTGCTGCTTGCGCGCCAGGTGGAAATCTACGAAAAGGACAAAAAAGAAGGGCGCATTCTTGATTTTAGCCTGCAGAACATAGGGTACGGAGAGAGACAAGCGGTCGCGTTTAACCTTGTGCTTACTCTCGGCAAACCATAATTATGGACAGACGTTATGTTATCGCGGGTTTGTTTTTCGCGGCGGCGGCGATTATGGCTGTCGTGCTTGTGTATCCGGCGTATCAGCGAATGCTCAGCGCTTCGCGGTCCGTCGCACACAGCCAGGAAGAATTCAATGCTCGGGCGGGGGTTGTCAAGGAGATAAGCAAACTGAAAGGGCAATATAAGCAAATGGAAAAAGATATAACGAATGTGTTTGAAATCCTCCCTCTTTTCGGCACGCGGAGCATCTCCGAATTTTTCATAGAACTTGAAGGGCTGTCCGCTCAAAGCGGCGTTTCACTTGAGACCGTAAGCTTCAGTCAGAGCAAAGCGAAAGAGGTGAAAAGCGGCAAAAGAGGGTATACTGCCGTCAACGCCCGGATTGCGTTTAAGGGATCGTATGAAAACACGAAGAGATTCGTGCGGGCGATTGAAACAAACAAACATCTCATGGATGTAAAGGATATTGCGCTGGCTCCGCCGCAGATGTCCGCCGGAAAATCGGAAAAAGAGAAAACGGATGTCGTTTCCGAACGAACCGATTTATTTTCGGTTAAAATATCTCTTGACGCGTATTATCAATAATGAACCGATGAATCTTCTTCCTCAAAATCCAAAATCGCGCCAGGCAGCGCTTATCGGAATGCTCGCGGCAGTCCTCTTATTCGGTTTCGGCTTTTTCTACATCAGATATTTTGCGCAAGAATCTCCCGCTGTTTTTGATGAAACGGCGCTCCCGCAAGCGTCTCAGAATGCCGTGTATACGATAGAGCGAAATATTACCGCGCTTCAGGAAGAACTGAAAAACGGGTTTTACGCGTCGTTAAAGAAATACCGTTGGATCCCCGACACAACCGCGCCCGGAAAAGCGAATCCATTCATACAATAAACCTTTAACCTTTGACATTTGATTGTCACGTGCCAGATGTCACGTGTCAAATGTGCGCGAAGCGCTATGCCCATCACTCTTATTGACATTCTTCTTCGGGACAGAAAAATAACCGCCGCGGAGGCGGACTCTTTTCGCCGCGAGCTTAGAACGAAACGTATCACCGAGGAGGATTCGTTGCTCGCGAAGCTTCCCGAAGAAATAGTGTTTGAGGCAAAAAGCAAGTTTTACGGCGTGCCGCTTAAAAAATTAGATGAAGATCATACCATTCCGCCCGAGATGCTTACGTATATTCCCGAGGAAGCGGCGCGGACGTATAAATTTATCGCTCTTTCAAGAATTGACAGCGATACCATTGAGGTGGGGATGGTGAATCCTCAGGATGTGCGCGTGCTGGACGCGCTCAAGTTTACGCTGACCAGCAAGAATGTGAACGCGAAGATTTTGCTTATTACTCCGAAGCAATTTGAAATGTTGTTCCAGCAGTATTCCAGTTTGCACGGCGAAGTAAAAGAGGCCTTGCAGAATTTGGAAGAAGATATCGCGGACATTGACGCGATGGCGGGCCCGAAAATAGACACAACCGAGCTCACCGCCAATGCCCCGATTGCGCGCGTGGTGGCGGTTATTTTCAAACATGCCTTTGAAGGGAACGCGTCGGACGTGCACATTGAGCCGCTTGATAAAAACACGCGGGTGCGGTTTCGCGTGGACGGCATATTGCATACGAGTTTGCTTCTGCCCAAGTCCATTCACGCGGCGATCGTGTCACGCATCAAGATTCTCACCAATATGAAGATAGACGAATCCCGGGTGCCTCAAGACGGGCGATTCCGCTCGCGGATTTCAGGGAGCATTATTGATTTTCGCGTCGCCACGTTCCCCACCATCAACGGCGAAAAAGTCGTGATGCGCTTGCTTGATCCGTTCGCGGGAGTAAAATCGCTTGAAGAGCTCGGCTTTGTGGGAACTAATCTTGAGATGATCAAGCGCGCGGTGCAAAAACCGTATGGGATGATTCTTATCACCGGACCGACCGGATCGGGAAAGTCAACCACGCTTCAGTCGTTGCTCGGGACGACTAATAAGGAGGGAGCAAACCTGGTGAGCTTGGAAGATCCCGTGGAATATAACATAGAAGGCGTCAATCAGTCGCCGGTCCGGCCGGAACTTGGCTACACCTACGCGCTTGGTTTGCGGAGTATTTTGCGTCAAGATCCCGATATTGTCATGGTGGGAGAAATACGCGACGCGGAAACCGCCCAGCTCGCGGTGCACGCCGCGCTCACCGGCCATGTGGTGCTCACGACGCTTCATACCAACAACGCGATTGGCGTTATCCCGCGCCTTGTGGATATGGGCGTAGAGTCCTATTTAGTTCCTTCGGCGGTGGTACTCGCGGTTGCTCAGCGCCTGGTGCGCAAATTATGCAATGATTGCAAACAAAAAGTTCCGGCGGAAGGACGAGCGAAGAAAATCATTGAAGAAACGGTAGCGGGCATGCCCGACGACACGCAGGCAAAAGTCAGGAGCGATGCGTATTGGATTTGGGAAGCGCCTGGGTGCGGAAAGTGCGCGCACAAAGGGACCAAAGGCCGGCTTGCGATAGCCGAGGCGCTTGAGATGACACCGGAACTCAAGCGAATTGTCATTGAAGGAATCACCGAAGAAAAGATTATTAACGAGTCAAAGCGGCAGAATATGCTCACTATGATACAGGATGGGGTCATGAAGGTGCTTGACGGCATGATTTCGCTGGAGGAAGTTTTACAATCAACGGTATAGAAGATATAATTGACGTTATGAACGAACAGAATAAAAAAACCGTGCTTATCGTGGAGGATGATTCGTTTCTTTCCGACATGTACGCAACGAAGTTTTCCTCGACCGGGTATGAGGTCAAGCTCGCCCAAGACGGAAAACAGTGTTTTGATATGCTTAAGGAGGGATTGCGGCCGGACATCGTGTTGCTTGACATCGTGATGCCGAAAATGGACGGCATCGCTTTGCTTGAAGCCGTCCGGCGCGACGAACAACTGAAACATATTCCCGTGGTACTGCTCACGAACCTCGGGCAGGAATCCGATATCGCGCGCGGAATGGAATTGGGCGCGGTTGATTATTTAGTGAAGGCACATTTTACGCCGTCGGAAGTGATGAAAAAGACGGAGGAAATTCTTCGGAAGCTGAAGCACAAAACATAACTTATTTTGATTATGAATTACGAAACGATATTTTTTGTATCGGGCTGGCTGTGGGAACCTTCGGCGGTGCGCGACAGAAAGGCATTTTTACCTTGCCGGACCCAAAGCGGGGAAGCAAATAAAAATGCTTTTCCGCTCGCGCACTCAAAAGGGAGGCGCACAAAAAATATCGTTTCGTAATTCAAAGATTATGAATATTACACAAGAACTTGAAGATCTGTTGCGTACCGTAATCGAGCGCGGCGCGTCCGATTTGCATATTTCCGTAGGAAGGCGTCCCACATTGAGAATAGATGGTCAGCTGGTTCAAATAGAATCCAAAGACGTTGTCAGTGATGATTTTGCCAAACAATTCGTCAGGGAAATTTTAAAAGAGGACCAGCGCGCGCGATTCGCCGAGGAAAAAGAAATTGACTTTTCGTATGGTTTTGCGGGAGCTGCCCGTTTTCGGGTGAATGTGTTCGTACAGCGCGGCCATCTCGCCGCGGCCCTGCGGCTTATTCCCACGAAGGTGCTCACGCTCGACGAACTCAATCATCCGCCCATTTTGCATAACGTGACAAAAATGTCGCAGGGCTTTTTTCTCGTGGTGGGTCCTTCGGGGCAAGGCAAGTCTACGACGCTTGCGGCGATGGTGGACGAGGTCAACCATCGGCGGCCCTGCCATATTCTCACTATTGAAGACCCGATAGAATATCTGTTTACTAACGACAAAGCCATCGTGGATCAGCGGGAAGTGGGTCAAGACACCAAGAGTTTCCATGCCGCGTTGCGTTCGGTCCTGCGTCAGGACCCCGACGTGATTATGGTGGGCGAAATGCGCGATCCGGAAACCATTTCCGCCGCAATCACCGCCGCGGAAACCGGACACCTCGTGTTTTCCACTTTGCATACCAATAACGCCTCGCAGACGATTGACCGCATCATTGACTCGTTTCCTTCTGCTCAGCAAAATCAGATCCGCGCTCAGCTGGCCGGGACCTTGCTTGGTGTGCTTTCGCGGCGGCTTATCCCGAAAGTGGGAGGAGGGCGGGCGGGAGCGTTTGAGCTTCTTATGGCAAACGCGGCGGTAAAAAACCTCATCCGTGAAAATAAAACCCATCAGATTGATTTGGTGATAGAAACGTCGGCGGAAGAAGGGATGATCTCGTTGAATCGCTCGCTTGCCATGCTGGTTAAAAAGGGAGACATTTCATACGAAGATGCGATGGTACATTCCTTAAATCCGTCGGAGTTAAGGATACTTGTCTCACGATAATGCAATTTTACTATCAAGTTCGCACGCGGCAGGGCGACGTGAAGAACGGCACGATGGAAGCCCCGCATCGGGATGCCGCCATTGAAGTGCTCCGCCGGAGCAATTTTATCATTATCAGCATTGAAGACGTTTCGGCGACGCCGTTTTTTTCGCGCGGGATCAAGTTTTTCTCGCGCATATCCAAAAAAGAGGTGGTCATCTTCTCACGCCAGATCGCGACGCTTTTTCAGGCGAAAGTGCCTCTTCTGGAGGCGCTTAAAACCATGATGGATCAGACAGTGAATCAGGCATTCAAAGATGCCCTGCTTGATATCGTCAAAAATGTGGATGCGGGAGCTCCGCTTTCCAAGGCATTTGCCGAACACAAAAAGATTTTTTCCGGTTTTTATGTCAACATGGTGAAATCAGGGGAGGTCTCGGGAAAGCTTGAAGAGGTATTCGGCTATCTTGCCGACGCGCTTGAGCGGGAATATTATATTGTGCAAAAAATCAGGGGCGCGATCACTTACCCCGCGTTTATTATATTCGGATTTGCCGCGGTGATGTTCGTGATGATGGTGTGGGTGGTGCCGAATTTAACCCTTATTTTGAAAGAAACGGGCGTCGAGATGCCGTTTCTTACGCGCGTGGTGGTCGGAATATCCGACGCGTTTGCGAATTACTGGTGGGCTATTCTTATTTTCGTGTTCGCGTTCATGGGCGGTCTTTGGTATTATATCAGCACGCGCCAGGGAAAAGCGTTATGGGACAGGGTGCAATTGAAAATTCCCATCATCGGAAACATGTTCAGAAAATATTATCTTGCGCGGATGGCCGACAGTTTAAGCGCGCTCATTCAGGGAGGCATTCCCATCGTGCAGGTCATCGGGATCACCGCGGAGGTGGTGCGCAACAGTGTGTTTGAATCGATATTGCTTGAAGCGGCCGAACAGGTGAAAAAGGGCAATACGATGAGCTCCGTGTTTAAAGGCAAAAAAGACATCCCCGTCATGGTGACCCAGATGGTGTTTGTGGGGGAAGAATCCGGCAAACTAGACACCACGCTCAAAGCCGCCGCCGATTTCTATCATAAAGAAGTGACGGTGATGATGGACAACCTGGTGACGCTCATTGAGCCGGTCCTTATTTTACTGCTTGGCGTGGGGGTGGCGATTTTGCTGGTCGCGATTCTCATGCCGATGTATAACGTGGCCCAAAATTTTTAAATTGGCATGACTTCCAAATCCCTCAACGCGTTGCTTATTATCGCCATTGTCGTCGTGCTGGCTGTCGTTCTGTTTTTTGCGTATCGCCTGTGGACGGAACAGCGGGGAGCCGCGCTCACCCAACTATTTTCCGCCCCGCAGGAAAAAAAGAAATTTTCTCCCGAGCCGATAGTGAATAAGGGAAAAGAATCAGAAGATCGGGATGCCGCCCTGGAAGCGGACGTGCGGACCATAGACGCCGCGGTGCGCGCGTGGGCAACCGATCATAAAGGGAAATACCCCGAATCCGATTTTCGTAATCCGTGCGCGGGGGTACGAATGTGCCTGAAAGGAGTCAACATCAACACGCCAAAGAAGATATACCTTGAGCGGATTCCGCAGGCATTCCCCTATCATCAGGATTATTATTACCGCGCCGACAACGCAAAAAAGACATACTGCGTGAAAATGCCGAGCATGCTGGAAACGGCCGCGCCGCTGATTTTTCAGTGTACGCAAGGTGGGTGTGCACGAGAGCCGTTCGTGTCTTCCTGCTGGTAACGAAAGGGACTTGGGTCCTCTTCTGGTGGGTGTGGATAATGTCTTTCTTGTTTGGCGGGAGGTTGCGTAGTATAATAGAAAGCGTATTATTGAAAGGTCGGTAGCATACGCTATATGTATAAGCCCTCCCAGTACTGGGGCTTATGCATCATCAATTACATTCAAATAAAAACCTTATTAATTTAATAACTTATGATACACACTGCAACAAAAAAGGGCTTTACGCTTATTGAGCTTTTGGTGGTCATTGCCATCATCGGCATTTTGTCGTCGGTCGTCATCGTTTCTCTGAACAATGCCCGCTCAAAAGCGCGCGATTCCGCGCGTAAGTCAAATTCGCAGGCAATGGCGACGGCGTTTGCGCTGTACGCGTCCGAGCAGTCGCCCGAATCCATGCCTGTGGCGATAGATACTGCAACCACAGGATGGACTACGGATGTAACGGCGGCAGCCACGATAAGCGTTCCCAGCATCGGCGGAGGGTCGCCCGCGCTGAGTACATTCCTGAAAGTGCTTCCTGTTGACGCGACCGCAAATACGTATACCTACAGCAATGCGGGATCCGACGGGACCTACTGTTTAGGAACATATCTTGAAAACGATAACACGACTTTCGGTGGCGCAGGTGACAAACGATTTATCTGTACTTCCGGTGGTTGTGGCGATATTTCCGGTGACAAGGCGACTCCTGGCGGCGCATGGGTTATCGCTGACTGCACAGAAGCATAAGCGATGCATTGAGAAGTTTTTACAACAGGGCTCCGAAAGGAGTCCTGTTTGTTGTTAAGCGGCGAAGAGAAAAATATGTTACAATATGGATTATATGGATAGCGCGTTTGTTTTTCTTTTCGGTCTTGCCATCGGCAGTTTTTTGAACGCGGCGATGTACCGGCTTGAAGTCGGCGGCAACATTGTTTCCGATCGTTCGCGGTGCCCGCGGTGCGGGCACACACTCTCATGGTACGAACTGATTCCTCTTTTAAGTTTCGCGATCCAGCAGGGCAGATGCCGCGCGTGCCGCGGGCCTATTTCTTGGCAGTATCCGCTGGTAGAGCTCGCATGCGGTGCATTGTTCGTTTTAGTGTGGTGGCGTCTGCCGCAGTACTGGCATGGCGGTGAGGCGGTGTATCTTTTTTTCGTGTTTGCATCGCTGTTGACGATTTTTGTATATGACCTGAAACATTATATAATTCCCAACAGGGTGATGTATCCGCTCATTGCCGCCGCGTTGCTTCATGTGTGGTGGAGCGGAGGATTTGTGCCCGCGGCGCATCCGGTCTGGTCGGCGCTTGGCGCGGGGGGATTTTTCCTTTTTTTGTTTCTTGTTTCAAAGGGAACGTGGATCGGCTTCGGCGATGTCAAATACGGGTTGTTCATGGGACTTTTTCTCGGTTTTCCTCTCATACTGGTCGGGTTCTTTTTCAGCTATTGCATCGGCGCGCTCGTGAGTATATTCTTACTTGCGCGAAAAGGGATGGCGCTTGCAAGCCAGATTCCTTTCGGGCCGTTTCTCGCGCTCGGCACGGCTATCGCGTATTTTTGGGGAAGTGATATTATCCAATGGTATTTGAATATCTTGTAACGCGTAACTTGAAACATGAAACGTAAAAAAAACAAACCAAGAATGCTTCACGCTTCATGCTTCACGTTTCATGACGCGGGGTTCACCCTCATCGAGCTTCTTATTTCCGTTGCCATTATTGCCGTGATATCTTCCGTTATTTTCGCGAACGTGGGCTCGCGAAAAACCGATCTTGCGCGCGCGGCGCGCGCGCTTATTCTTGACGTGCGATACGCGCAAAACTTGTCGCTTGCGCCAAGCGCGATACCTATATGCATATATGGACTGCGCGTTCAGTCCGCCACGCAGTATTTTTTATATCAGCGCCCGGATTGTTCGGACGGACAGTATCGGTATGTGGCCGGGTTTTCCGTTCAAGTAGGGAACACGATTACCCTTGAGGACGGCATTCTCATTTCAAGCGGTGCGGGGCAGGACGTGGCGTTTGAAGCGCCGGAGCCGATTACATACGTAAACGGACTGCAAAATCAGTCGCTGGTCATTACGTTAACGTCATCAGACGGACAGACGAAAAACGTCTCGATAAATCGTTTCGGCAGAGTGGAAATACAGTAATCATGTAGCGCGTAACTTGAAACATGAAACGTAAAAAAAACAAACCAAGAATGCTTCACGCTCCCTGTTTGTCCAAGAGCATAGCGATTGGCAACAAACAGCAGTCCAGCGAGGTCGCAGACCGAGTCGCGGCTTCACGCTTCACGCTTCACGAGAAGGGGTTCACCCTGCTTGAAAGCTTGGTCGCAATTGCGGTATTTACTGTGGGAGTGAGCGCCGCGATAGTGCTCATTATCAGTTCCCTGAATGTTGGTACGCGGACGCAGCACAAAATAATTGCGGCAAATCTGGCACAGGAAGGGATCGAGGCAACGCGCAATATTAGGGATAGAAACTGGCTTTCGGGCAAGCCGTGGACGGATGCCATCGCCGATACGACTTCTCCCTATACGCTCACCGGCTGCATCCAGTGGGACGGCAATGCAATTGATGCTACCTGCGCGCTGGGAACGCGTCTTGTGTTTGACGGGTCGCATTACGCGCATGATCCCGCCGCAAGCGATTTTTCGCGCACGATAAGCACGCAGTATTTTCCCGCAGATATTTCTACCGGCGATCCGGAGAAAATGAAAATTTCGTCAGTCGTCGCGTGCGGAACCGATTGCAGTATCACGCTTGAGGATTATTTGTATAACTGGAAATGATGTCATGAAATGTCAAATGTCAAATGTCAAATGTCAAATGTTCAGCGGGGGATACTCTCTCATTGAATTACTGGTGGCGATCGGCGTGTTTTCAACCGTTGTTGCCGTTCTTTCGGGCGCATTCATTATTTCTTTAAACGGGCAGAAAAAAACAGTTTCTGTGCAGAACGTTGCCGACGATGTTCGCTATGCGACAGAGATCATGGCGAAAGAAATAAGAATGATGGACGTGGATCCTTCCCGGCAGGCAACTGCGGACAATAATGGGGGAGCATGTTCGGGGAATTGCCGCATGCTGTTTTATTCCAATATGCCGCACCGCAATCCAAACGCGCAAGTTGCGTTTTATCTTGATCCGGCTTCTCACACAATCATGTTTGATGACGACACGAGCGATGCGCTTGCCGCGGAACCTATCACGTCGTCCGGCGTGACGGTCAATGCGCTGGCTTTTGACGTGTCCGGTATTCCGCCCTCCAGCCAGCCGCGGGTTACGTTTGTGGTGCGATTGGCGTCAAACGACTCCAATGTCGCTGTGCGCACGACTATGAATGTGCAGACAACCATATCACCGCGCACCTTATGACAATCATGAAACATACCACACAAAACAAAATCAAGTATTATTTCAATGAGAATGGGATTACGATTTATCTGGCCATGCTGGTGATGAGCGCCGCGCTTGCGACTGCGCTGTTTGTTGCGACAATACATACGCGAGAATTTACCATTTCTAAAGATGTCATTGATTCTTTAAGAGCAGTGTATGCGGCCGACACCGCAGTGGAGTATACATTGTATAAAAATCGCTTATCCCTGCCCGATTTAATCTGGTTGAAACATACAAACGACCTTGGTCTTACCGGA
The DNA here is from genome assembly GCA_016200965.1 of Candidatus Azambacteria bacterium. Lineage (GTDB taxonomy): Bacteria > Patescibacteriota > Minisyncoccia > GWC2-36-17 > WO2-46-25 > JACQDT01. The sequence goes on from JACQDT010000025.1 coordinate 14,897, forward strand.
TCGCTTTCCGGAAACGGATACTATACCCTTGTGGAAGCAGGTTGTACGAGCGCGATCGCGCTTCCTTTGGCGGTGAATAGCGCGTGTAGCATTGGGGTGGTAACCGATCTTGATCCGGCGCGCAATGATCCGGGCTGTCCTTCCGCCTCCGCCGCGGTAAGCTGTACAAAAATCACGGGAAGAGGTTCCTACGGGAATATCAATCGCGCGATAGAAATCGTATACGAGAACCTTTGATATGACTCACAAAGAAGTAAAAACACGCATCGAAAAACTCAAAAAAGAGATCAACTATCACCGGTATCTGTATCATGTGCTTGACCGGTCCGAAATTTCCGCCGCCGCGCTGGACTCGCTTAAAAACGAGCTTACAAAACTTGAGCGGGAACACCCCGAATTGCTTACTCCGGAATCTCCCTCTCAACGCGTGGCGGGGAAACCGCTGAAAGGATTCAAAAAGGTGACGCACCAAACCCCGATGCTTTCTTTGGAAGATGCGTTTTTAAAAGATGAGATCAGGGAATGGGAAGAACGGATCAAGAAGGTGTACCCGCGGGGCGATTTCGGCTATTTTTCCGAGCTTAAAATCGACGGTTTTGCTATTTCTCTGGTCTATGAAAACGGGATTTTGAAAGTCGGTTCCACGCGCGGCGACGGAATGGTCGGCGAGGATGTGACGGAGAACCTCAAAACGATAGAGGCAATTCCGCTTATCTTGCTCAACGCGGAAGAGCTCGAAAACCGCTTAACCATGCCCTATATTGGGAAAATCATGAAGATCCTGAAAGAGCGCTTGCATAAAGGAGAAATAGAGGTGCGGGGAGAGGTATTCATGACAAAGAAGGTATTTGAAGGGATAAACAAAGAGCGGCAAAAAAACGGGGAATCCTCGTATGCAAACCCCCGCAATACGGCGGCCGGATCCATACGCCAGCTTAATCCGAGGATTGCCGCGTCCCGAAAATTGGATTTTTTGGCATATGGCCTCGCGAGCGACGTTGGTCAGGAAACGCACAGTGAAGAGCATGAGATTTTGCGGGCGCTCGGGTTCAAAACCGATGCTTTGGCCAGAGTATGCGCTACGCGCAACGACGTGTATGCGTTTTGGCATGAAATAGACCGCGCGCGCGAAAAATTGCCTTATCAGATAGATGGCGTGGTGGTGGCGGTGAACGATAACGATACGTTCGCGAAGCTTGGGTTCGTCGGAAAAGCGCCCAGAGGAGCGGTGGCGTTTAAATTTCCGGCGGAAGAAGCGACTACGACCGTAGAAGATATTCTAGTTCACGTGGGGCGGACTGGCGCGCTTACGCCCGTGGCGCGCTTTGCGCCCGTGTCCATCGGGGGGACCACGGTATCGCACGCGACACTTCATAATGAGGATGAAATTACACGGCTTCATCTGAACATAGGTGATACCGTGATAGTGAAGCGCGCCGGGGATGTCATTCCCAAGGTGATGCGCGTCCTTGAAAACCTCCGCACGGGGAAAGAAAAAAAGTTTGTAATGCCGGCCCGCTGTCCCGCGTGCGGGGAGACGGTGATGCGTCCCGAGGGGGAAGTCATCGCAAAGTGCGTGAATAAAAAATGTCCGGCAAAAAACAAAGAAGCGCTTTCTCATTTTGTATCGCGCAAGGCGTTTGATATCCGCGGCCTCGGAGAAAAAATCCTGAGCCGGCTTTCGGAGGTGGGGCTTGTGTCGGATGCTGCTGACATCTTTTCGCTTGAAACGGGAGACCTGCTCGGGCTTGAGCGTTTCGCCCAAAAATCGGCGGACAATCTTATCACGGCGGTCGCGCGGGCAAAAACAGTTGCTCTTGCGAAGTTTTTGTTCGCGCTCGGCATTATCCATGTTGGCGAGGAGACAGCAATCGATCTGGCCAATTATTTCGCTTCAAAAAGCCGCATAGAAAGCCCCGCTGATCTTTATGCCGCTCTGCGACGCGAAACGGAAGAATCACTCCGACGCATTCCGCATATAGGCGAGAAAATGGCACACAGCATCGCGGCATATTTTTCCAGCGCGTATGCAAAGCGGCTTTTGCAAAAACTGGCGAATGCTGGTATCATCATCCAGAGTCCGAAAGCAAAAAAGAAAGCACAGACGCTCGGGAAAATGAGTTTCGTGCTGACCGGAGAGCTTGTGCGCATGTCGCGCGACGAGGCCAAAGAAAAAATACGCGATCTCGGGGGAGAGGTTCAAAGTTCGGTATCAAAAAAGACAACCCATGTGGTGGCGGGCGCACATCCCGGATCAAAATATGAAAAGGCGAATGAGCTGGGAGTTACCATTATTGGCGAGGAGCAGTTTTTGAAAATGTTAAAGTAATGCCGAATACCAAAGCTCAAATGTCAAATCAAATCCAAAATCCCAATGTCAAAGCGTTTTAGATTTTGAGCTTTGAGCTTGATTTGTAATTTAGATTTTGTCATTCGGGTTTTATCGTTATGGACATCAAAACCGTACAACACATCGCCAAGCTTTCGCATCTTCGGCTTTCCGAAGATGAAATGGAGCATTTTGCAAAAGAACTGTCTTCCATTTTAAGTTACGCGTCTGAATTGGACAAGGTGAATGTGAAGGATGTCCAGCCGACAGGGCACGCAGTCGCGGCGCACAACGTGTTTCGCGCCGATGAAACGGCGCGTCAAGCGGACGCGGAGCATTCAGCCGGCCTGGTCAGCGCCGCGCCCGACAAAGAAGACGGGTATGTAAAAGTAAAAGCGATACTCTGATGGAACTGCGTGATCTCTCCATACAAGAGCTGCATGAGAAGCTTGCCGGCAAGAAAATTTCGGCGGTTGAGCTTGCGCAGGAATTCATCGCGCATATCAAAAAGACCGACGGCGAAATATGCGCGTATCTTGACTATCATTTTGACGTGGCGCTCACAGAGGCGAAAGAAGTGGATGATCGCATCGCGCAAGGCGACCGCATCGCTCTTTTGGCCGGCATACCGTGCGCGATAAAGGACAATATGCTTATGAAGGACACGCGTACCACCGCAGGGTCAAAGATTCTCGCGCCGTACGTTGCTTCCTATGATGCATATGCAGTTGAAAGGTTGCGTCAGGAGCGCGCTGTTTTTTTGGGAAAGACGAATATGGATGAATTTGCCATGGGTTCTTCCACGGAGAATTCGGCGTTTCAAAAGACGAAAAATCCCGTTGATACGATGCGGGTGCCAGGCGGCTCTTCGGGCGGATCCGCCGCCGCCGTCGCATCGCGCCAGGCGGTATTCGCGCTCGGATCGGACACCGGCGGCTCTATCAGACAACCGGCGTCGTTTTGTGGCATTGTGGGTCTGAAGCCGACCTATGGCGCGGTATCGCGTTCCGGTTTGATGGCGATGGCATCATCGCTCGACCAGATCGGCCCGTTCGCGAAATCAGTTCAGGACGTGGAAACGGTGTTTGAGGTTATCAAGGGGAAAGATCCAAAGGATATGACCAGTGTGCATTTTCCCCAAGAGGCGCCTTTAAAGAAATTGAAGGGTTTGAACGTGGGTGTGCCGAAAGAATATTTCATAGAAGGCATGGAAAAAGGGGTGACGGAAGCCGTGAAAAAATCAATTGCGGCAATGGAGCGCGCGGGGGCGCACATCATACCAATCAGTTTACCGCATACGAAGTACGCCATTGCCGTCTATTACATCATTATGCCCGCGGAAGTTTCTTCAAATCTTGCGCGCTACGACGGCATTCGTTTCGGATATTCCACGCATCATCTTACCGATGGTGACACGGATCTGGCGGCCGTATATGACCGGTCCCGTTCGGAAGGGCTGGGCAAGGAAGTGAAACGCCGCGTGATGCTCGGCACGTATGTGCTTTCGGCCGGCTATTACGACGCGTATTACAAAAAAGCCCAGCAAGTAAGAACGAAGATCACGGAGGATTTCACGCGCGCATTCACACAAGTCGATCTTATTGCGACTCCGACATCCCCAACCGTCGCGTTTACATTCGGCGCAAAAACGAAAGACCCGCTTTCCATGTATTTGGCTGACGTGTTTACCGTACCGGTCAATCTTGCCGGCGTGCCCGCGCTTTCCATGCCGTGCGGTCTTTCGGAAGGTCTTCCCGTGGGATTGCAGCTTATCGGACCGTGGTTTGGCGAGCGTACGCTGTGTTCTGTCGGCAAGGAGATAGAAGAAGCCCTGAAATAACCCCATCATTGTTTATGGACCCACTTACATTTTTTCAATCGGTTTCCGAAGGGGGAGATATTGCCGCCATTACGGCTTCCCCGGTTTTTCTCGCGATAAAATTCCTTTTTATCGTTGCCGCGCTCTTCTTTTTTTTGCACAGCATATACCTTCTTCGTAAGACAGGGTTGATCGGAGAAAAAGTTGCGTTTTATAAAAACGCGTTTATCCAAAAACTTCCGCCGATTTCCAAGGATGAGCTGGTCAAAGCATGGGAAGCGATTCAGGCGCGCATGGCGACGATGCGCGAGCCGGACTGGAAGCTTTCCATCATCGAAGCCGACAAGCTTCTTGACGAATTGTTCAGGCGCACAGGGTATAAAGGCAAGGATATGGGCGAACGCATGAAGCAGATAACGACAGAACAGCTTTCCTGCATCAATGACGTGTGGAAAGCTCACAAAGTGCGTAACCTTCTTTCCCACGACATTAATTATCACATCAGTTTCTCCGAGGCGCAGTGGGTGATTGAAACCTACAAAGAAGCGCTCAAAGAGATCGGGATACTTGCCCAGTAATACAACCTCGACTGGGTACGCCGTTTGATGAAACGTCTCGTATGCATTGGTTATCTCCACAGAGACCAAGCATCGCAGACCATGATTACCAACGGCGCACCCCGACGTTTCGTCAGTCGAGGTTGACATACTGGGCTTGAATAATTCTGAATTTCAAGTACAATAGATGCTATTGGCTATTTGCTGATAGCTATTTGTTTTATTCCCCGGGGTGGAGCAGTCTGGTAGCTCGTCGGTCTCATAAGCCGAAGGTCGCGGGTTCAAATCCCGCCCCCGGAACACTTATTAGCTCATAACTGATAACCTATAACTTATAACTGCCTGCTCTGCCGTTATTAGTTATAAGTTATTTGTTGTTAGTTATCCTAAGCCAGCGTAGCTCAATGGCAGAGCGAGCGTTTCATAAGCGCTAGGTCGCAGGTCCGATTCCTGCCGCTGGTACTCAATTAGATTTTGCCACGCGAAAGCGCCCACAAAATCAATTGTCCCGAGCGAGTCCCGCCCTTTGAAAATATTCATATTCTTTAAACATGTCGTCTGCGGGCCCGTGGTCTAGTCTGGTCTATGGCGCCTCCCTGTCACGGAGGAAATCGCCGGTTCAAATCCGGTCGGGCCCGCAGACGACATGTTCCAGCCCAAATGCATTCTATTTCCAATAAACAGCCAAGCAATGCACATCCAAAATAAAGATTTGAAAAAGCACCACCGTTGAATGAAGATTGATTCAAACGTGAAAATGCGTTACCATACATACTATGCGGCGCGGCGTGTTGATTTTGATGTGCGGTCTATTTTTCCTCTCCCTTTGTTCTTTAATGTTTTTTCTTTTCTTGGTTGATCCGGCGTATTTAAGTTTCAGCGGCTTTCTGCTTTTTTACTTAAGCGTATTTGCGTGGGTGTGGAGCTTTTTTCTTCTTGGCGGACACTTTCTTTTGGGCGGAAGAAAAAAAAGGTCGCTGGGCGGCGCGTTTGCGCGGAGAACCGCTCTGCTTGCTTTGCTTGTAGCGACAAGTATTTTCCTTTCGCACACAAATCTTTTCTCGCTGTACGCATTCATTGCGCTTCTCGCGCTGGTTATTTTTGCGGAATATATGTTTATGCGGCGATAATCAAACGGTATGGATTCAGAAAAAAATCATTACATGGAAGTGCAATCTCCGGAAGAGCGGAAGCTTCGAGAGATGCTCGCGCATAGAAATGACGCTGAGGCGAAGCGGCTCACCCGCTTTCTTGAACTTCCCGATTTAACGCGTGATAACGCAAGCCCTTTGTTTGAATTGGTCGGGCGCATTAAAAATATCAAGCATTTCTCCGGTTTTGACGATATTAAAGTGCCCGAAATCGTCCGGACCGATGTGAGTTTTGACTTATTCAATTTTTCTCCCGATCATCCCACCCGAAGGCCTTCCGATACGTATTACGTAGACAAGGACCATATCTTAAGGACGCATACCACGGTCATGTGGTACTACTATTTAAATGAAAAAGCCGTTAAGGAAAAGATTAAGAATAAGCAATCTGTCGGCTCGCTTTCTTACGGCAAAACATATCGTAAGGATGAGATAGATCGGAACCACATGAACGTCTTTCATCAGATAGACGGATGGTATCTCTCTCCCAAATCGAAAGAGGTGATAACGATAGACGACCTGAAAGTGGTCCTCACCGAAATCGTGCAAGCTATTTACGGAAAGGATATCAAGTTTCGATTTAATATCGATACGTTCCCGTTCACTGATCCAAGCGTTGAGATGGAGATAGAGGTAGAGGGCAGATGGGTGGAGGTCTTGGGTTCGGGCGTTGTGCACCCCGCCGTGCTTAGAAACTTGGGCGTTGATCCGGATATCTACAACGGCTGGGCGTTCGGCTTCGGCCTCGAACGGCTCGCAATTATCAGCATGAATCTTCCCGATATCCGCCTTCTCTGGTCCGACGACCCGCGGATTAAAAAACAGCTCCGTTTAGGAAATAGCTATGTTCCCGTGAGCAAGTATCCGCCGATCACGCGGGATATTTCGTTCGTGGCGTCCGACGATTTCATCCCCAATAATTATTTCGATCTGATACGGGATCTTGGCGGCGAACTGGTTGAGGAGGTGAAGCTCACGGACAAGTACGAAAATCCGGAAAAATTCGGCGTGCATAAAACAAGCTATACCTATCGCATCGTGTATCGCAGTAACGACAGGACCTTGCTTTCAAGCGAGGTGGATCCCATCCAGAAAAAAATATACGAGGAAACCGCGAAGCAATTCCACGCCCAGCTAAGATAAAGGAGCTCTCTCAATATACGCCTCGAATTTATTGAGCTTTTTAAGGTGGACATACGCCCTGAATTTTGGTACAATTTATTCATATGGCAGTCGGTAAAAAAGACGAAAAAGCGAAGGGAAATCCTCGGTATAGCGCTGAGGATATTTATGTATTGGAGGGGCTTGAACCGGTCAGAAAGAGGCCGGGAATGTACATCGGCTCCACCGGCCCCGACGGGCTCCATCATTTGGTGTGGGAGATTTTTGATAACTCGCGCGATGAGGCGATGGGCGGGTTTGCGACGGAGATTGAAGTGGCGCTCTTGCCCGGAAACGTAGTGCGCGTTGCCGATGACGGCCGCGGCATTCCCGTGGATATCCATCCCAAGACGAAAGTATCCGCGCTTGAGACGGCGATGACGACGCTCCACGCGGGCGGAAAATTCGGCGGGGAGTCGTACAAGGTCTCGGGCGGTCTGCACGGCGTGGGCGCGTCGGTAGTCAACGCGCTTTCCTCATGGCTTCGCGCGGAGGTGCATCGCGACGGGGGCATGTACGTGCAGGAGTACGACCGCGGAGATCCGCGCGCGAAAGTGAAAAAGGTTGGTTCTTCAAAGCGGCACGGCACGATTATTACTTTTACCGCGGACCCCAAAATTTTTACTACCACGACGGAATTTGATTTTCTGAAAATCAAAGACCATCATCGCCAGCAGGCGTATCTGGTCAAAGGCATGAAGGTGCGGATCATCGACGCGCGGGAACACAAAGAAAAAATAGACACCTCTGTGTTTTTTTTGGACGAATTGCATCTTCCCGTGCCGACCTATTCTTTTTATTTTGAAGGCGGGCTTTTGTCGCTGGTGAAATATCTCAACAAAGAGGAAGAGGTCCTGCACGACTCCGTTTTTTACGTGGAGAAAGAGCACGAAAAAATGATGGTGGAGGTCGCTTTGCAGTACATTGCCGATGTCACCATGCGGGAGATGAGTTTTGCAAATAATATTCACACGCCGGAGGGAGGCATGCATCTGACCGGTTTCCGCTCGGCGCTCACGAGGATACTGAACGACTACGCGCGCAAAAACGGCATTTTGAAAGAATCCGACGACAATCTGTCGGGAGAAGACGTGCGCGAGGGACTGACCGCGGTGGTATCCGTGAAGATTCCCGATCCGCAGTTTGAGGGGCAGACGAAGGCAAAACTCGGTTCGCCCGAAGGAAGGACGGCGACGGAAGCCGTAGTGGGAGACGCGCTTTCCGATTTTTTGGAAGAACATCCGCAAGACGCGCGCCGCATCGTGGAGCGCTGCATTCTTTCCCAAAAAGCGCGCAAAGCGGCAAAAGCCGCGCGCGAAACGGTTTTGCGCAAAGGCATTTTGGAAGGACTCGCCCTCCCGGGAAAGCTTGCCGACTGTTCCTCAAAACGTCCGGAAGAATCGGAACTGTATATCGTGGAAGGAGATTCTGCGGGGGGCAGCGCAAAGCAGGGCCGCGACAGGAAATTCCAGGCCATACTGCCTTTAAAGGGAAAGATTTTGAACATTGAAAAGGCGCGGCTTGACCGGATGCTCGCGTTCACGGAGATCCGCGCGCTCATCATCGCCTTGGGGACGGCGATCGCGGACGAATTTGACCTCTCCAAACTTCGGTATCATCGTGTTATCATTATGACGGACGCCGACGTGGACGGCGCGCATATCCGCACGCTTCTGCTCACGCTCTTTTACCGCTATTTCCGCCCGTTGATCGATAAAGGATATATCTATATCGCCCAGCCGCCGCTGTATCGCCTGCAAGTCGGCAAGAAAGCGGAATATGCGTATGCCGATAAAGAAAGAGATGAAATTCTTGCGCGGGTGAAAAAAGAGGGCGCATCAAAAAAGAAAGAGGGAAAAGAGGAGAAAGAAGAGGGAGAAAAAACGGAAGGTGAATCGGAAGAGGCAGGCGAAGGGAAAGAGAAAATACGGGGCGTGAGCATTCAGCGCTACAAGGGGTTGGGTGAAATGAATCCGGAACAGCTGTGGGAAACCACGATGAATCCCGCGCGGCGCGTCATGAAGCGGGTCATGGTTGCGGACGGGCAGGAAGCCGATAAAATCTTTGAAGTGCTGATGGGATCGGACGTCTTACCCCGCAAGCGATTCATCCAGACGCATGCAAAAAACGTAAAGAATTTAGATGTATAGAATGCGTATCTATGTACTATGTGCGGCGGGAATATTGGCGATGATGGTTTTTGGTTTTGGCGCGCTTGGCGCTGGTTGTCCCAGTGGTTCGACGGATTGTTATCCTCTCGCAAATCCTCTGTCGGGAAAAGCTGATACTGCTCAAGGTCTTATTTGTTTGGTCGTTAGTTTTCTTGCCGCGAAGCTCATGCCGCCCATCGCGGTGTTTGCGGCGTTGTGGGCGAGTTTTCTTTTTTTGACTTCAACCGGCGACCCCGGCAAGGTGGTTCTTGCGCGGCAGGTACTGGTATGGACGGTCATCGGCGCGGGCATTCTTATTATCGCGCCGGCATTCGTGACGCTCGCCATTGACGTGTTCGGTGGCAGTACCAGCGGGAGCACGGTGTCTTCCTGCAGTGCGTCCACGGCCACCGCAACGGTGGTGGGCACGCTTATCAATATCATCAATTGGTTTTCGTGGCTTTTGGCGATTCTTGCTGTGGCGGTCGGCTTGTACGCGGGCTTTCTCTATATGACCACAAACGGCGAGCCACAGAAACTTACGGTTGCTCACAAGGTTCTTTTTTATGCAATTGTCGGCATAGCAGTCGCAGTACTTGCGTTCAGCATCATTTCCATCGTGGAAGGACTGGTGGGGGGGGGAGCGTGAGTCCTGTTCTCGGTCCGGCGCCAACTTGTCCTTCTCTTCCACCCTTACCAAGTCCTCTCCCAAGTATGACTGAGATTAGCGGCTCTTATACATATTTTGACTGTAATAACTGTGGCGCGAGTGTTACGGTTTCTCCGCCATCTGGTTCTTGTACGACTGTTACCAATGAGTTAGTTTTGGGTGCGTATTGTGGCACTAGAGTGGTTTGCGTTCCTTAGAATTTACGAGACTAAGTCTCATAAATTTGTGATTTGGGGCTGTATTCTAGAGAGTGTTCTCTGACGCTTTCCTCATGTGCTTCTTGTAGCCACTCGAAAATATCTTTTTTATGTTTTTCTGGTTTTCCGAAGTAATTTAACAGAAAATCTCTTGACGTGACTGAGGGAAAGTTTTTTATACCGATGTAGTCAGGATAACTAGACCATCGGTACTGTTCCAAAAATTTCATCGCTTCCTTGCGATCGGCAACCTTCCCTTGTCTCCAGCCGGGAAATTTCAGTGCAAGTGGATTAAGATGAAGGTAATAGGGGAGATGTATAAAATGAGCTTCGCGTTTTACAAGAACCGCTTTAAAAGTTCCTTGGAATAAAGATCCAGTTCTTTGATATTTCTGATTGAAATACATTGTGTATCCTACTCCCAGTTTGTGCATAAACTCCGTAATTCCATTTTCTTTTCGCTGTTTAAGGAGTAGATGAAAATGGTTTGGCATAAGTACAAACATCAGAATTTCTACAATCAATTTCCTTCTCAATTTACGAGACTTAGTCTCGTAAATTGGTTGGTTAAGATCAAGATTTTGAAATGAGGGTTTTTTATAGAATAAGTTTCGAGCAGGTTCTTCATTGTTGAATTCAAACAAGTTATGAACAAATCGAAAATGATCCTGATCGTCTAAGAAGACAGATCGCTTTTCCACGCCGCGGTTGTAGATGTGGTAAATTTCCCCCTCTGTAAATGTAACTTTTCGCATACATATATCTTACGAGACTAAGTCTCGTAAGTCAATCAGGCATAGTTGGTTGACTAATTATTAGGAAGGGAGTAGAGTAGTGTTGATGCCCGTTCGGGGCTTTTTTAAATAGCGTAAATAATTTTGCTTACACGCATGAATTTCTTTTCGCGAATGTTCACTACTGCGGTCGTATTCCTGCAGGAGGTAAAAACAGAGCTCAAAAAGACCAGTTTTCCCGATAGAAACGCGACGACCCGCAACACCATCGCGGTTATTGTGTTTTCAATCGCGGTCGCGATGTTTTTAGGAGGACTTGATATGCTGTTTGCCTATCTGCTAAACAGGTTCGTGTTTTAAAAGGGCATCATGACCAAACAAACCCTACAGCAAGGAAAGAGTTGGTACGCGATCCACACCTACGCGGGATACGAAGACGCGGTGGCGCGGAATTTAAAGCAAAGGATTGAATCCATGGGGATGGAAGAAAAGATCTTCAATGTGCTGGTTCCCAAGGAAAAAAAGATAAAGATCAAAAACGGGAAGCGGCAGGTGGTGGAAGAAAAGATCTATCCCGGGTACGTGCTGGTGGAGATGGAGGTCACCGACGATTCATGGTACGTGGTGCGCAATACGCCGCGCGTGACAGGGTTTGTGGGTTCCGGTGTGACGCCGACTGCGCTCTCTCTCGGGGAGATCAAGGTGTTGCAAAAGCGGATAGGCGTGGAAGAGCCGAAGTACAAAATTGACGTGGCGGCAGGGGACGCGGTGAAAATCACCGACGGCCCGTTTAAGGAATATGACGGCAAGGTTGCCGAGGTGGATGAAGAGAGAGGAAAAGTGAAAGTATTGGTCTCGCTTTTCGGGCGTGAAACGCCGGTGGAGCTGGATTTTTTGCAAATTAAGAGGATATAAAGGGCTTTATCCGAAACTACGAGTTAGCTTGACTGATGAAGTAATTTCGGATATAAAACCTTTACCCCGCCCTTATTTTGCAATAGAATACCGTGCGAAGCGCGAGGAGCGAATAGCTCCACTCCGTTTGGGGCGAAGCGCTTCGCCCCAAGAAGGGATATGCCTATCCGGCATACGCACTTCGCGATGAGATGCAACGGCACAATAAGGGTGGGGGTGCTCATAATTGTAGTGAAATTTACTTCGCTACAAAGAGATGAGCTCATACATTTCAACAATTATGGCAAAACCCATTAAAGCGATAGTAAAATTGAATCTCAAGGCGGGCGAAGCGAATCCCGCGCCGCCGGTGGGAACGATGCTCGGCCCGCACGGTATCAACATTCAGCAGTTCTGCCAGCAGTACAATGAAAAGACCAAAGAACACAAAGGCGATGTGGTGCCCGCGGAAATAACCATCTATGAAGACAGGAGCTTCGAGTTCAAGCTTAAAACGCCTCCCGCGTCAGAGCTCATCAAGAAAGCTGCGCGCATAGAGAAGGGTTCCGGCGTGCCCCAGAAAAACAAAGTAGGGAGCATCACTAAAGCCCAGGCGCGCGAAATCGCGGAGAAAAAGATGGCGGATCTCAATGCGTACGATGCCGACCAGGGCGCAAAGATCATAGAAGGCACCGCCCGCTCAATGGGAGTTACTGTAAAGGACTAACAATGCTTACATGCTTGAAGCGGTTATTGGGCTTGAAATCCATTCTCAGCTCAAGACGAAATCAAAGCTTTTTTGCGACAACCTCAACGATCCTCAGGAGTCGCATCCGAACGTGAACGTGTGTCCCGTGTGCATGGGGCATCCGGGGACTTTGCCAGCGCTCAATAAAAAAGCGGTTGAACAGGTGATCAGAGTTGGCCTCGCGCTTGATTGCGCCATTGCCGAGCGTTCAAAATTCGACCGTAAGAATTATTTTTATCCCGATCTCCCCAAGGGGTATCAGATATCCCAGTATGATATGCCCCTGTGCGAAAAAGGGGTTCTTCGCGTCGGGGAAAAAGACATTAGAATAACGCGCATTCATCTTGAGGAAGACACGGGACGGCTCGTGCATGATGCGTATGGCGCGAGTTTGGTTGATTTCAACCGCGCGGGCGTGCCGTTGATGGAATTGGTGACGGAGCCCGATATTGCAAGCGCCGACGAGGCGGTGGGATTCGCGCGAGCGTTCCAGACGATACTGCAGTATCTTGACGCATCCCACGCCAACATGGAAAAGGGCCAGATGCGGTGCGAGGTGAACATCAGTATGCATGAAAAAGGAAAGCCGTTTGGCACGAAAGTGGAAATAAAAAATTTGAATTCGTTCGCGGCAGTCAAAAACGCGATTGAGTATGAAACGAAGCGCCAGTCCGAATTGCTCGGAAAAGGCAAAGAAGTGATACAGGAAACAAGAGGATGGGACGACAATAAAAAGGCGACCGTTTCCCAGCGCCTGAAAGAGTCCGCGCACGATTACCGCTATTTCCCCGAGCCCGATCTGCCCGTCCTTGAACTGGGAAAAAAGGCGGGTATGCCGGAAGAAGCGATTATTGACGTGGAAAAACTGCGGGCATCGTTGCCCGAGCTGCCAAAACAGAAGCAGAAACGATTTGAAAAGGAATTTGATCTGGGGGAAAAAGAAGCCATCTTACTGGTATCCGACAAGGGGACTGCATCATTTTTTGAGCACGCGCTGTCGGAGTTGATGAGTATGGCAAAGGAATTTACTGAGGCAAAAAAACAGCTTGCCAAGCTTGCGATCAATTATCTGAATTCCGACCTGCGCGCGCTTATCAACGAAACCGGTACGCCTGTTTCGGAAATGCGGGTAACGCCGGAAAACTTCGCGGAGCTCATCGCGTTGATTCACAAGAGCGCCATTACTTCGGCGGTTGCGAAGTCGGTGCTTGCCGAAATGTTCGCGACAGGCAAAGATCCGTCCAATATCATTGAAGAGAAGGGGCTCGCGCAGGTCAGCGACGCAGGCGAGCTGGAAGAGAAAATAAAAGCGATTATCTCGGCCAACCCCAAAGCGGCAACCGATTTCAAGGCGGGCAATCAGAATGCCCTTCAGTTTTTACTGGGGCAACTAATGGCAAGCACAAAAGGCAAGGCAAACCCGGAAGCGAGCACGGAAATCCTTAAAAAATTTCTTTCGTAGTATCTGAATATTTGAGAGCAGATTGTATGTTTTCCAGCGATAGTATGAAAACGTACAATTCATGTTTTTAGAAATACTTGCGCAAGTTTTTCAGCTTCTCCGGGCGTTGCTATCCAGCGCACATTCGGGGTGTTCCGGAACCAGGTCATTTGGCGGCGGGCATACTGCCAGATTTTTATGTTGAGTGTTTGCATCATTTCTTCCTTGCTCATTTTTCCTTGCAGATAAAGCGCCAGATATTTGTATTCAAGCCCGATTTCTTCCATGCGCTTGAATGATACGCCCCCTGCATGCAGACGCCTTGCTTCAGCCGCCATCCCCTTTTTAATTCTTTCATCAAGCCGTTTCGCAATCGCCCTTTGCAGTTCTCGGGGTGATTTTTTTATGCCGATGATGAGCGCATTATAGCGCGGCGCGGCCTGCATGGCAGGCACCTTACCCAATGCTTTTGCGATTTCAATGGCGCGCGCAAGCCGGCGCGGGTTATTGGAATCAATCGTTTTTGCCCGTGCAGGGTCAAGTTTTTTAAGCGTCAAAAAAAGTTCGCGCGGTGATTTTGCGTCCAGCTTTTTGCGCAATTTCCAGTCGGGCGGCACGTCAGGATACGCAACGTTCTCAATAAGCGCCTTGATGTACAGTCCCGTGCCGCCGCAGACGATGGGGAATTTTCCGCGGCGCGCGATATCGGCAACCGCTTTGTCGGCACGCTTTTTCCACTCCACCACGTCGTATATTTTTTTAGGCGATGCCACGTCAAGCAGGTGATGCCTCACTCCCCGCATCTGGGTTTTGGTGATTTTGCCCGTTCCGATGTTCATACCCTTATACACTTGGCGCGAATCGGCGGAAATCACCTCGCCGTTGAATTTCTTGGCGAGTTTCACCGCAAGCGCCGACTTCCCCGACGCGGTGGGGCCTAAAATGACGATTATTGCTTGCTTTTTTACGGTTTTTGAGCGAGGGCTTGACAAAATATATTTATGTATGCTATCATTTAACCGTTAGATTAGCATAGCACTTTGTAAATGTATTTGCGAACGGCCGCATAACGCGGTACCCCCGCCTCGGGCAGAGGGAAACTATCGGCAAACAGCCGAAAAGGAGAATACCATGGGTCAGACGACTCGCAATTGGCGCAAAGAGAACGGCGTCATCTACTTCTCGGTCACCAGCAATGGTACGACCGGCGAGGGATGGATCACCCGGCTCGAGAGCAAAGGTTTCCGCGTGGATAGTAACTACGCCAAGCCGGTGCTCCGTTCGTCGGATTTTAAACCGACCAACGGCGTGACCGAAGTCGCCGTTCTCAAAGGCATGCTCTTTGCGGACAACGACCGGATCACGAGGAAGATTCGCGCCGAAGCCGACAAGCGCAAGCTTGGGAAGCCAAACGCCGAAGTGGCCTGCCTTATCCGTGAGAAGTTCACGGACGAGGAGATCGAAGCCATGGGTCTGTGGTACATCGTCGCCATGCACGAACCCATCAACGACTCCGAGGGCGATCCGAACTTGCTGAGCGCGGTCCGTATCGGCGTTGATCGCTGGCTCGGCGCGCGCCGCGGCGGGCCTGACGACGGGTGGGATCGTGATGGCGGGTTCGCGTTTGCCGTGTCGCACGTTAGCTCTCAACACTAAGTTGCTTTGGACTACAGTCCTTGGTAACTTAGCCCTTAGCCCCATTCCGACAACTCGGAATGGGGCTAATTTTTTTAGAAAGTATGATATACTTGTATTGGCAGTAGGTGAATATGTGGGCGGTCAAGGCTTCCCGCTACCGAACCCAGTATCCATGCATCGGGAGTATCCGCGGCCACGGTTTCGGATAGAGTGGTGCATGTAGAAACTTCAATAAAAAAGAAGATACTTGGCGCGAGACATTAAGGCATTACGATGCCGGATTCGATTCAACCATGAGAGTATTCGAGGGGTGGTGACATGGAAGATGTTTCGCGCAATCCGAAGGCGATCCGAACTTGCTGAACGCGAACCGTAACGACGGTGGTCGCTGGCTCAACGCGTACAACGACAGGCCTGACAACAGGTGGAATCGTGATAACGGGTTCGCGTTTGCCGTGTCGCAACCCTCTTCATTTCTCTCCCGACCGCGTGAACCGTACCTATCGTCACGGCGGCTACCATGCTTTCAACATTTTCGACCCAAAGCCGCGCAATATCCACAAAGCATCCGTGCGAGACAGGGTGCTGCACCACACCATCTATCGCGTCCTGTATCCGTTCTTTGACCGAACGTTCATCGCGGACTCTTATTCCTGCCGTTTGGGAAAAGGGACGCATAAAGCCCTTAATCGTTTTCGAGCGTGTGCGTATCGTGTGAGTAAGAATAACACCCGTACGTGCCGGGTGTTGAAGTGCGACATCAGAAAGTTTTTTGCGAGCATTGATCATCAAACTCTGCTTACTATCTTGAAGCAACGCATTCCTGACCAGAATATTCTCTGGCTTCTCGAACAGGTGATATATAGTTTTTCGAGCACTGCTCCCGGAAAAGGTTTGCCGCTTGGCAATCTCACCTCACAGCTGTTGGTGAATATCTACATGAACAATTTTGACCAGTTTGTGAAGCATACACTCAAAATGAAACACTACATTCGCTACGCGGATGATTTTGTCATTTTCTCGGAGAACCGCGCATGGCTTGAGGGGCTTATTCCCCGTATACGGGAGTTTTTAGATATGCGCTTGAAGCTCACGCTCCATCCCAAAAAAGTTTTCATCAAAACTGTTATTTCCGGAATGGACTTTCTCGGATGGGTGCATTTCCCGGATTACCGGGTATTGCGCACCGCGCCGAAGAAACGAATGCTGAAAAGAATCGTACGCAACGCTTCGGTCGAAACGCTGAATTCCTATCTCGGCCTTTTGCGCCACGGCAATACGTTTAAAATCAGACAAAAGTTAGAGAGATATTTCTTAGTCCCAATTTTTCTTCAACCCGCTCGAGCCGAGCCTGCACAATGGCAAATTCGTGTTCAAGGTCGGCATGGGTCTTTGCATGTTTATCGAGTAAATTAAGTATGCGGTCATTTTTTTCGTCAAGAGAAGAAAGATGCCGCATTGTCTCCTTGTGAAAGGATTCAACATCGTACCGCAATGACGCGATATCTCCTTTTGTGGCAGGTACTTTGAGATTTGTTTTTGGCATATGATTCTATTGTATCAGAGAAAAAGGATAAGTCAATTTGTAACCGCTGGCTATTTCTTTTTCTCAATTTCCATGTGCAACTGCGCGAGCAGTTTTTTTGTTTTGAGGGCGCCTTTGTCCGCGCCTTTGGTGCGCACGGCGACGGACTGCGATTTGACTTCCTTGTCGCCGATGATGAGCATATAGGGAATCTTCTGCTGTTCGCCTTCGCGTATCTTTTTGCCGATGGTGGCGTCCTCGTCTTTCAGTTGGGCGCGGATGCCATGCGCCGAGAGAAGTTTCAAAACCTCCCCGGCGTATTTTTTGTGGCTTTTGCCGATAGGCATCACCCATGCCTGCTCCGGCGCAAGCCACAACGGGAACGCTCCGGCGAAGTGTTCTATGAGAATGCCCAAAAAGCGCTCGGTGGATCCCAAAATGGCGCGATGGATGACGATGGGGCGCTTCTTTACGCCGTCTTTGTCGGTGTATTCAAGCGCGAACCGTTCGGGGAGATTCATGTCAAGCTGGATGGTGGAGAGTTGCCACTCTCGGCCGATGGCGTCGCGGAACATGAAGTCCAGCTTCGGCCCGTAAAACGCGGCTTCGCCCGTGCCGATTTCGTGTTTCCATTTTTTGCTCCTGATGAGTTTTTCAAGCGTCGCCTCCGATTGTTTCCATACCGCCTTGTCGCCGATATAGTTTTCCGGATGCGCGGGGTCGTGCGTGGAGATGCGCACCCAAAAATCAGCGAATCCGAACGCGCGGTACGCGGCTTGGATCATGGCGAGCATGAGCGCGATCTCTTTTTCTATCTGTTCGGGCGTGGCAAAGACGTGGCAGTCGTCCTGTGTGAGCGCGCGCACGCGCGTCAGTCCCGACAGTTCCCCACTTTTTTCATAGCGGTAGTTGGTGGTCGTGGAGGTCCAGCGCAAGGGGAGTTCGCGATAGGAATGCGGCGCGCTTTTGTAGAGCATCATGAAATGCGGGCAGTTCATGGGTTTGAGATAGTATGACGCTTCATCTTTCAGCTCCATGGGCGGATAGAGCGCATCGAATTTTTCCAGATGCCCGGAGATGCGGTACAGCTCGCCCTTGGTGACGTGAGGAATCCATATCGGGTGGTAGCCGCTTTTTTTCTGAAGTTCTCCGATGTAATTTTCCACGAGCGTTCGCAGGAGCGCGCCTTTGGGGTAAAACAAGGGAAGCCCCGGGCCAATTTCATCAATGATAGTGAACAGCCCCAGTTCCTTGCCGATTTTTCGGTGGTCGCGCTTAGCCGCTTCCTCCTGTTGTTTCAGATATGCATCCAGCTCTTCTTTTGTCGCAAACGCCACGCCGTAGATGCGCGTGAGCATCGGGTTTTTTTCACTTCCGCGCCAATAGGCGCCCGCGATTTTGGTGAGACGGAAGGCGTCGCGCGCGATGTCTTTCGTGTTTTCTACATGCGGGCCCTGGCACAGATCGGAAAATGCGCCCGTGGCGTAGACGGAAACGATTCCCTTGCCCGCCTGTTTCAAGCTTTCATCCATCGCGGTGGTTCCTTTGGTTTCTATATCGTTGATGAGCTCAATTTTAAACGGCTGGGATGCGAACATTTCTTTTGCCTGCGCGACGGACAGTTCGCTTCGCACGAACGCGAGGTTTTTTTTGGCGAGCGAGCGCATCTTCTGTTCTATTTTTAAAAGATCCGTCTGAGAAACGGGCTTTGAAGTCAGGATGTCGTAATAAAACCCGTTTTCTATGACGGGTCCCACGCCGAGCTTTGCGTTTTTATCTTCTTCAAGCACCGCCGCCGCAAGCAAATGCGCAAGCGAGTGCCGGACTTTATGCAGCTGTTCGCTTTCCATGGATGTCATCATAACAGGGGAGCCAGTGTTTTTCAACCCAGTAGAAGCACTTCGGCTGACTTTGTCAGTTTGTTGCCATAAGCAACCGCCGAAGTCCTCTACTGGGTCAATGAGTATGTTGTATTGACAAAGTCGTTTTTAAGGCGTACTATGCGTTCCATTGAGTCATACGTTTTATAGTTCACCATTCACCGCGGAGGGAAGCTATGACGTGGATAACAGTGTTTGTCTCGGTCGGGGCTACGCTGGCAGTGGTCGGAATTTTGCTCTTTTTTTCTCCGCAGAAACGTTATCGCAGGCGATTGCGGAAACAGTTACGGAAAGACGAACTGAGGTGCCCAAAATGTTTTGAGCAGTTATATTGTTTCAAGTCCAGGAGGGTGATCGGTTCCGTCGGGTTTGACGGCGTGTTTGAAGAAACGCTGGTATGTTTAAATGATCCCGCGTTTTGTAGCGCCGTCGGCCTCCTGCTTACCATCACGTATCGGGATAGAAATCTCGACCGATCAGCATGCGGCCATCGGCATCCGAAACTCGTCCCCCGGCTACCAAAAGATCAGGTGGAAAAAATGCGCTCGGCGCACCTGCACTAAATTACCAAAAGGATCAAATCAAAAGCCGTCTTGTGCAACCGCAAGCGGCTTTTTGATTTTTATATCGTTTTCGCCGCGTTGCAGATGAGTTTATACGCGCCGTTGCGGAGGTCCACCTTGCCTGAAACGAGCACGATGTTGTCGTCTTGCCATATTTCGCGCATTTTCTCCAGTTTTTCGGGAAATATGACGACTTCAATGACGCCGCCGAAGTCCTGCAGGTTCGCAAACGCCATCGGTTCGTTGTTCTTGGTCATGATCTTTTTTACGCCGGAAAGTATGCCGCCTACCTTTACGCTTTTACCCAGGATGTTGTGCGTGATGTCGCGGATGGGCAGTATGCCCGAGGCAAATTTTTCCTTGTACTCGTCAAGCGGGTGGCCGGACACGTACAGACCGAGCAGTTCTTTTTCCCAGGCGAGTTTCTGGCGGAAGCTTGCCGGTTGGGCATCCTCCAGTTTGAGCGAGCCGACTTTCATGCCGTGCGCGGCGAACAGTCCTATTTGCGAAGAATGTTCGTTTTGTTGCGCTTCTTTCGAATATGCAAGAAGCGTGTCCAGGTTCGCCAGGAGTTTGTTGCGTTCTTCTAATGCGTCCAGCGCGCCGCACTTAATGAGTGCTTCAAGCGATTTTTTATTGAGGTCTTTATGTTTGACGCGCTCAATGAAATTTTCAATTGAGGTGAAGTGCGCTTTGCCCCGTGCGGCAATGATTGCTTCCACCACATTCTCGCCCACATTCTTGACTGCAAGCATGCCAAAGCGGATTTCTTTGTCGGACATGACGGTAAATGTTTTTTGGCTTTCATTGAGCGTGGGCGCAAGAACCGCAATACCGATATTTTTTCCTTCTTCCACCAAAAATGCGATGCGTTCCACGTCGGCGAGGTCGGATGTCATGAGCGCCGCCATAAATTCTGCGGGGAAGTGCGCTTTTAAAAACGCGGTGTGGTATCCGACCATCGCGTACGAGATGGCGTGCGAACGATTGAATCCGTATCGCGCGAACGGTTCAATGAAGTCCCATATTTGCTCGGCAGTTTTTTGCGCCACGCCGTTTTGTACCATGCCGGCGATTATCTTTTCGCGCTGTTCGTCCAAAAGTGATTTGATCTTTTTCCCGACCGCTTTGATGAGCGTGTATCCCTGAGGCAGGGTGAAACCGGCGAGCGAATTTGCGACCTGCATGAGCTGTTCCTGATAAATGATGATGCCGTGCGTGCTTTTGAGTATCGGCTCAAGCTTGGGATGGAGGTATGAGACCTGTCTTCTTTTGTGTTTGCGCGCGATGAATTCGGGAATGAGCTCCATCGGCCCCGGGCGAAACAGCGAGACCATCGCGACGATGTCTTCAAATTCTGTGGGAACGAGCTCTTTGAGATAGCGCTTCATCCCGGCCGATTCAAGCTGAAACACGCCGGTGGTCCGTGCGTCTTGCAGGAGCTTGAATGTTTTTTTGTCGTCTAACGGGATTTTGTCCATGTTGACGCTTTTGCCGTGGCGCGCGCGGATGAGGTCAAGGGTATGTTCTATGATGGAAAGGTTCTTTAAGCCCAAAAAGTCCATTTTAAGCAATCCGAGGTCTTCAATGGCGTGCATCTCATATTGCGTGACGATTTGTTTCGCTCCTGTGGTTTCACCGCCGTTGTCGTCCTGCGCGCGCGTGGCGTATTGGAGCGGCACGATTTCGTTCAACGGATTTTTCGAAACAACGACGCCGCATGCGTGCACGGAAGCGTGTCGTGCGACCCCCTCGAGTTTTTTTGCCATGTCCAATATCAGTTTCGCGTCGGGATTGGTCTTGTACAATGTCTGCAATTCCAAAACGGAAGCAAGCGCTTCTTCAAGCCCCGTGCCGAAGGGGATGAGTTTTGCGAGCGTGTCGCAAAAACCGTAGGAAATGCCAAGCGCGCGTCCCGTGTCGCGCACGGCGGCGCGAGCGGCCATGGTGCCGAAGGTGACGATTTGCGCTACGCGGTCGTGTCCGTATTTATTGATGACGTATTCAAGGACGCGGTCGCGGCCTGTGTCGGCGAAATCAATATCAATGTCGGGCATGCTCACGCGTTCAGGGTTTAAAAACCGTTCGAACAGCAGATTGTATTGTATCGGATCAACATTCGTGATGTTTAAGATATAAGAAATAATGGATCCCGCCGCCGAGCCGCGACCCGGGCCTACAACGACGCCATGCGTTTTTGCCCAGTTCACGAAATCCTCTACGATGAGGAAATACGACGCAAATCCGGTTTTTTCAATGACGGAAAGCTCATACGCCAGCCGGTCATGCACCTCTTGCGTGGGGGCCGGGTATCGCTTGGGCAGATTTTCCACGCATAATTTTTGCAGATAGGAGTCGGCCGTTTCTCCTTTCGGGAGAGGAAACTGGGGGAGTTGAATTTTGCCCAGCTCAATTTCAACGTTGCACCGGTCGGCGATTTTTTGCGTGTTTTCAAGCGCGATTTTCGGATAGGGAAAGGTCGCGTATATCTCATCAGCGGTTTTAAACGAGAAATCCTCCTGTACCATCGAGAGCCGGTCTCCCTCGCCGAGCTTCGCGCCGGTTTGTATCGCCATGAGCGTGTCTTGGGCTTTGGCGTCTTCTTTTTCAAGATAATGGATATCGCAGGTGGCGACCAGCGGCACGTTATATCGCTCGGCGTATTCAATGAGCTTGTTGTTTATTTCGTCCTGTAGCTTGATGTTGGGGTGATGCGCGATTTCAAGATAAAAATCGTCCGGACCGAATATGTTTTTGTATTCTTTGATGAGCGCCTCGGCAAGTTCAAAATTCTTTTGCGCGATTGCGCGCGGAATTTCTCCCGACAAACACCCCGATAGCGCGATCAGCCCATCGGCGTACGCGCGAAGCGCTTCCTTATCAATGCGCGGCTTGTAATAAAATCCTTCAAGGTTGGCGACGGTGACGAGCTTGATGAGGTTTTTGTATCCTTTATCGTTTTTGGCAAGGAGAATGATGTGAAAGCGTTTATCATCCATTCCCGGTTGCTTGTCGCGCATGCTGCGGGCGGCCACATACAGTTCCGCGCCGATGATCGGTTTCACGCCGATTTTTTTTGCGGTTTTATAAAATTCAATCGCGCCGTAGAGCGAGCCGTGGTCCGTCAGCGCGAGCGCGTCCATGCCGAGCGATTTGGCTTTTTGAACCAGCTCCGGAATTTTTGGCAGGCCGTCCAAAAGCGAGTAGTGACTGTGCGTATGGAGATGAACGAATTTCATGTGGTATGATTCATTTTAGGAAGTTGTGGAGCGGCAAGAATATTACAAAGAAAACCGTGTCGTAGGCCAAGCGGGCATGGTGGTCGCCCAGGGCGACCGAGCGAGGCCGGAGGGCGAGCGGCGCGCTCTCGCCGGGAGCGCGAACGCGTGTTTTCGTGTAATGTTCTTGCCGCTCAAAATCATTGTCATTCTATCATGCAAAGAAAAACCATTCCAACATTGGCCGAGGAAGAAAAAATATGGCGCCATGGCGGCGTACTCGTTGGCGTTGACGAAGTCGGAAGAGGTCCGTTGGCGGGGCCGGTATGCGCCACGGCCGTGGCGTTTGATCTCGGCGATGCACAGACAGCGCTTTTTATCGGCGAGCTTGGCATCAACGACTCCAAGAAGCTTTCTGTAAAAAAACGCGAGCAGATTTTTGAAGCGCTGACGACGCATCCGAACGTATATTGGGCGACCGGGCAGGCGGACGAAAAGGCGATTGACCGGATAAACATTTTGCAGGCAAGCTTGCGCGCGATGCGCCACGCCGTCGGAGGGCTTCAGGAAAAATGCGGGGCGTTGAAGCGCAGGGAATTGTTGTATATAGACGGCAGGGAGATCATTCCGGAAATAGCGTCGGATCAAAAAGCCATTATCGGCGGCGACGCGAAGATATGCTCCATTGCCGCCGCGTCCATTATCGCCAAAGTCCTGCGCGACAGGATGATGCGCGAGTACGCGAAGCAATACCCGCAGTATCGGTTTGAAAAGCACAAGGGTTATGGTACGAAACTCCACTTTGAACTCATCAAAAAGCACGGTATGTCGCCCATTCACCGCAGAAGTTTTTTGAAGGGTTTCAAATCGCCCACATCTTGAATTGTATGTCTTAATTGCTATCACATCTCAGGTGTACAATTTAAATTTCATGCTTTTTGGGACGATGATGAACGAGAGGCAATAAAAAGATAATTATGATTCTTTTCGTGTGCAGAGGTAATATGTTCAGAAGCCCGATTGCAAAGGCATTTTTCAATTATTTTGCAAAAGGTAATGTAGCCGCAGAGTCCTGTGGCACTTGGGTTCGGAAGGAGCACAACAGCGGCAAGACATTGTTTGCAATAGGTTCGTTTAACACGCTAGAGTACATGAGCAAGCAGGGTTTTGACTTATTTCACGAAAAAGCGCGGCAGATAACTCCTGACATGGTGCGCCGCGCAGAAAAAGTCATCGTCATGGCCGAGAGAGATACATGGCCGGAATATTTACGAAAGAGTCAAAAGGTTGTGGTATGGCATATAAAAAATCCGGACACGTTCAGCGCCACAGAAGCATCGCGAATAGGGAATCAGATAAAATCAAAAGTGCTTGAACTTGCGCGTCGGATTTGACAACATTCTCAATACACAGTATCTTTATAGTAAGATGCAACCAATAATATAAAGAAAAACTATGAGTATTGAGATGCCGTCAAATAAAGAGGAGGCGGAAAAAATGGAGGAGATAATGGATCGCGTCGATGAATTGAGATATAAAAAATATACCGATGAGGAAATCATGGATTCTATGTCCGTTGACGAGGGGTATGAGAAGGAGCGTATTGAAAAGGCCATGAAAAAATTGGATGAGGAGAAAGAAAAGAAAGAGGCGGAAGGAGGAGATGCAAATATCGGTGAACTGGATTCAAGAGAAGAGGAGTAATTTGTTTTTATTATGAAAAAATGGTCTGAAATGCCGCAGGACTTGGAGTCAGAAACCAGTGGCGAAGAAGCCGGGGTTGAAGATGCGCCCGAGGAGTTGGAAGAAGTAATTTCCGATATGGAGGCGCCGGCGGCAATGCGGGAGTATGCGGCCGAACAAGAAAAAATGGCGGACGCGCAGTTTGAGCTGTTGCGGGAGTTTCAACAAGAAGAGCGGGAAGCGTTTGCGTCCGTTGAAGCGAGCGGTGAAAAGAAAGAAAGTTTGTGGCAATCACGCATGAAAAAAGGAATGATGGGAGTTACCGCCGGCATGATGCTTATGATGGCGATACCGGCGTTTGCCGAACAACCCGTGGGAAAGCAGTTGGATGAGCCGCAAAGAATCGAACAGTCTCAAGAAGCTTCACAATTCGAAAAAAACCATAAAGCGATGGTGGAAGAGACGAAGAAAGAAGTGGAAAAACACGGCAATTACAATATTATGATCAGTTACGAGGCAAATGAAGTGATGAAAGAGCGCGGGTGGAGGATTTTGCAAAGAATCGATGTTATTGAATTTGGAAATCCTCACAAAGTATTGACGCTTGATGAAAACACCAAAAAGGTTAATATCGGATTAGAGAAGGATGGCGATATTCGGATAATCGTGGAGGATAAGGACGGCACAATTACTATTGTGACGGTGAATGAAAAGGGAGATGTTACGTTCTATAATCGATAAAAATGGGTATTCAACAAGGTAATACATCGAAG
Source organism: Candidatus Azambacteria bacterium (assembly GCA_016200965.1). Taxonomy (GTDB): domain Bacteria; phylum Patescibacteriota; class Minisyncoccia; order GWC2-36-17; family WO2-46-25; genus JACQDT01. The sequence continues at coordinate 40,028 of JACQDT010000025.1, forward strand.
TCTGCGTTACTGGAAATCATTGCGGTTTCTTCTCTCCCGGAAACACAAAAAACAGTTTGGAGCGCGTTTATCAATGCGGCAACGGAGAAAGAAATTATCCCCATTTTGGATGCGCTCGCAAGCGATGCGGACACGCTTTCGTTTTTGACAGAAAATCTGATGGCGAAAATGGAAGCAATGAGCAAAAAAGATGTCTCTTTGTGGGGGAAAATCATTGAAGAGGAAAAAGCGCATCTACACTCACGCGGTTGAACTTCTTGCGAAAGCCTGAGGGAACGCACCCCGGGCTTTTTTCTTCTCATTTTTCAAATTACATATACATTCAACATAGCTCAATTTGTATGCAATTTGAGTGGAAGTTTTTTGAGAAAAATGCCATCCACGGGGATATTGACATAATTCGTAAGCGGTGATACCATATTTCTGCTATCATTTTGTTCATTTTTTTGTGCCCAAGTATGCCTTGAAACAATCACGTTTCTTGGCAGGAATCTTGGGTAAAACGAGGGGGAGGTGCTTATGAAATACCTTGCAGGTATTTTCATGGGAGCGTTTCTTCTGGTGGCGACGCTCTGGTTTGCCGATGTCAGTCCCACGGTGGTGTGGGCAAAAGACACCGCGGCAACCGGGCAGGCGTTTCTGCCGGAGGTTGTTCCGGAAGTGCTGGCCGCAATGCCAGCCACATTTAAGGACGACAATGTGATGCAACTCACCGCGACCGCGGCCATCGGCGCCGGCGGGTCCAGGGGCCAGCCCTGTTGGGCGGTTTCCACGATTGACAATTTTGTTCTTCGTAACAACTACTTGTACTTGACCGGGACCGGACTGGCCAATTTGCCAGGACATCCGCTCAGGTTGTGAGTTTCAACTGTGACGACCTCCGGGTCGCGCATGCAAAACTTTGCATTGTGTGACCCGGAGGTTTCGTTTTTTTGACGGAGGCGCGCGATTGCTTTATGATGGATGGATGGCAAAGGGAAAAAATCCGGCGGCGAATGGGAAAAAGAAACTAAGATTGGATCTTCATCCGGAGACGAAAAAGGGCGTGCTTGCGGTTGTTTTTTTCGTGCTCGCGGCGATTTTTATGCTTTCGTCCTTTGGGTATGCGGGCCGCGCGGGGACGTATTTGTACGGCGCGTTTCACGCTCTGCTTGGCGTGGGATTTTTTCTTGTGCCGCTTTCGCTTGTTATGGTAGGAGTCGGTTTTTTGCGGTCGCGCACGACAAATGTGTATTTCACCCCGCTTCTTGGCGGTGCGCTTTTCTTGCTTAGTTTTTTGGGGCTTATAGACACCATCGCGCGGTATGACCCCGTGGCGGTTGGATATCCTGCCGGGTTCATCGGGTATGCCATTTCCGCTCCCTTTTTATATTTGTTCGGATTTTGGGTGGCGCTGTTGGTGTTTGTCTCCTTCGCGCTTATCGCCGTGTCGGTTTCATTTAATTTCCCGCTCTTTTTCAAGAAAGAAAAAGACGAAGATGAGGACGACGAGGAAGAATTTTCGCCCAAGGAAGAAGACAGCGAGCCGGTACACGCCCAGACCATAGAGGACATTGAGAGGGAGCGCGGCGGGGGTTTTGTCGCGCGCGCCGTTGAACAGGTGAAGGAAAAAGTGAAAGAAACAATTGAAAAGAAGGAGGCCTCATCAAGCAAGAAGGTTGCCGAGTTCGTGATTGAAACGCATCAGGATTATTATCAGATTCCGCCCATCGATCTTTTGGAAAAAGACACGGGAAAGCCGACATCGGGCGATGTGGACGCGTATGCGCAGGTGGTGCAAAAAACCCTCAAGCATTTCGGGATTGAAGTAGAAATGGCAGAAGTGAATGTGGGGCCCACCGTTACCCAATATACGCTCAAGCCCGCTCAGGGCGTGAAGCTTTCGCGCATCGTGGCATTGCAAAACGACCTTTCCCTCGCGCTTGCGGCGCATCCTCTGCGCATCGAAGCGCCTATTCCTGGCCGTTCGCTGGTGGGCATTGAAATCCCGAACAAAGCGGTGGCGCTCGTGCGCTTGCGCAACCTCATCGACAGTTCCGCATTCGCACAGGCGGCGCCTTTAACCATTGCGCTCGGGCGCGACGTGGCGGGCAACCCGCAATACATGGATATAGAAAAGATGCCCCATCTGCTTGTCGCGGGCGCCACGGGCGCTGGCAAAAGCGTGTGCCTTCACGTGCTGTTGACGAGCTTGCTGTATAAAAATTTCCCGCAGATGATGAAGCTCATCATCATAGACCCGAAACGCATCGAGCTTGCCGCCTATAGCGGCATTCCGCATTTGCTCACGCCCATTATCGTGGACCGCGACAAGGCGATCGCGGCCTTGCGCTGGGCGACGCGGGAAATGGAGCGGAGATACGAATATCTCGCGCAGTTTAAAGTAAGAAGCATCTCATCCTACAACACGCAGGTCGCCAAAGGAAAGGGGAATGAGCCGATCATGCCTTATATCCTCATCGTGGTTGACGAGCTTGCGGATCTGATGATGACCGCGGCAAAGGAAGTGGAAGCGGCGATCGTACGCTTGGCGCAGATGTCGCGCGCGGTGGGAATCCATCTCATTATTTCCACGCAGCGGCCGTCGGTGGAGATCATCACGGGGCTCATTAAGGCGAATATTCCGTGCCGCATCGCATTTCAGGCATCGTCGCTGATTGATTCGCGTACGATTTTAGACATGTCGGGCGCGGAAAAATTGCTGGGCAACGGCGATATGCTTTTTCTCCCGCCCGACGCTTCAAAGCCCCGCCGCATCCAGGGCGCATTCGTTTCCGAAAAAGAAGTAAAGCGCATCGCCGACTTTATAAGGGAAACGGCCGAGAGCGCGGTGCCCGCTGTAACATCCACAGAACCAGCCGTAGACAGCATTGCTCAGGCGCTTGAAAAGCCGGCACGGCAGGGAGGAGGATTTATGGATTCCGCCCCTGAATCGGGGAGCGACGAAGAACTGCTGGAACAGGCGAAGGAAGTCATCTCGCGCGCGCAGAAGGCGTCCGCTTCCCTGCTTCAGCGCCGCCTGAAGCTCGGCTATGCGCGCGCCGCGCGGCTCATTGATATGCTTGAAGAAGAAGGCGTGATAAGCCCTCAGGACGGCGCACGGCCGAGAGAAGTGTATCTGAAACCAAAAGATAATTTCAGCGATGCAGACGTTCATTAGAAGCGGGCCATATGTGACGCCACGGGCGCTTGCGGCGGCGTTTGAAATTGCCATCGGGGTTGGTATTGCGGCGTATTTCGGATACCACCTTTTTCTTTTGTATTCCCCGCCTTTTCTCATTGTGGCAAATCCCGAACGTGATATAATAATAAAAGACGCATCGTTTGCGCTTTCAGGAAGGACTCAGAAAGAAAGCCATGTGTTCGTGAACGATCGGGAAATCGCGGTGGCCGATGACGGCGCGTTCTCCGACACGCTGGTGTTGCAGGAGGGAATGAATATTTTGGAAATAAAGTCGGTTAATAAATTCAAGAGAGAAACAAGCCAAGTAAGAAGGATCATTAAAGAGTAAGAGCATACAAACATATGGCGAAGGAAAAGGAGGATAAAAAAGCGGAAAGCGCGCGCGATAAATCCATATAGCAGGCGGTTTTGGAAATCAAGGAAAAGTTCGGCGAGGGGTCCATTATGCGGCTGGGAGAGGCAAAGAAAGTGAAGGTGGCGGCAATCCCGACCGGTTCTTTTTCGCTTGACCTCGCGCTTGGCGTGGGCGGCGTGCCGCGGGGGAGGGTGGTGGAAGTGTTCGGCCCCGAGTCCTCGGGCAAAACGACGCTTGCCCTGCATATCATCGCCAACGCGCAGAAAAAAGGCGGCACGGCGGCGTTCGTGGACGCCGAGCACGCGCTTGACCCTGAATACGCGAAACGCATCGGCGTGAATGTGAACGAGCTTTTGATTTCGCAGCCCGATCACGGAGAACAGGCGCTTGAAATAGTGGAGACATTGGTGAAATCGGGCGGCGTGGATGTGGTGGTGGTGGATTCCGTCGCGGCGCTGACCCCTCGCGCGGAAATAGAGGGCGAGATGGGGCAGCAGCACATGGGTCTGCAGGCGCGGCTCATGTCGCATGCTCTGCGCAAGCTGACCGGCATGATCTCGCGCACCAACACCACGGTTGTGTTCATCAACCAAATCCGCATGCAGATTGGCGTGTTTTTCGGAAATCCGGAAACGACGCCGGGCGGCAAAGCGCTCAAGTTCTACGCGTCGGTGCGCATTGATGTCAGGCGCGCGGCGCAGATCAAAAAGGGTGAGGACGTGATCGGCAACCGCGTGAAGGCGAAGGTAGTGAAAAACAAAGTGGCGCCGCCGTTTCGCACCGCGGAGTTTGACATTATGTATAACGAAGGCATTTCTTTTGAGAGCGACGTCATTACCATGGCGGCGAAGCTCGGGGCGCTCAAAAAGAGCGGCTCATGGCTTATATTCGAAGGCGAGAAAATAGGGCAGGGCGTTGAGGCATCGCGCAAAGCGCTCAAGGCGAACGCCACTCTCACCGAGAAACTGATTTCAGAAATCCATAAAAAGATAGCGGAAGGCAATACCGAGGAAGAACCCGCAGAGTCCGAAGAAGAATAAGAATAACAAAACCCCCGCATCTCGCGGGGGTTTTGTTATTTATTGCTGTACGGAGAAATGCTGGTTGCGGTCTATGGTGTAGGGAAGAAACGCCATGAAGCGCGCCCGTTTGATGCATTCGGCCAACATGCGCTGGTGCGTCGCGCAGGTGCCTGTTTTTTGCCGGGGGTACATTTTTGCCTGCATGGACACGAAACCGCGCAGAAACACGGGGTCTTTGTAGTCAACCCATTGCGTGTTGGTGGAGCAGAAGCGGCATTGCTTCTTTTCCTGGTTCATCTGGTCCTGCATCTTCATGGTTTGCCTCTTGCGTATCATTGCCATAATTGTTGAAATTTTCGAGCTTAATAATCTCTCACAATTGCAGCGAAATAAATTTCACTACAATTATGAGCACCCCGCCCTTATTGTGCTGTTGCATAACTCGCGAAGTGCGCCCCGCGAATAGCGGGATCCCTTCTTGGGGCGAAGCGCTTCGCCCTAAACGGAGTGGAGCTATCCGCTCCTCGCGCTTCGCATAATATTCTATTGCAAAATAAGAACGGGGTAAAGGTTTTCTAATCCCGATGAGAATGTTTGAAGGAAATAAACACTCTCATCGGGAAGAAAGCCCTTTAAAACGGTATGTCTTTTACTTCTATTTCTTCTTCCTGAAACGACGGGATTTCTTCCTGCTGCGCCGCGCGCGGCGCTCTCTCTGTCTTTTCTCCTGTCGCGCCGCCTGCGCCTGATAACTTCGGCCCGAACTGGATGTTTTCCGCGATGATTTCCGTTCTGAACTTTTTGGTGCCGTCCGGGGCGTTCCACGAGCGCGACTCGATTCTTCCTTCCGCGAACACGAGCTGGCCCTTTTTCAGATATTGGGCGCAAATCTCGCCGAGGCGGCCCCACGCGACGATATTGTGAAATTCAACCTTCTGCTGTTTCTGCTTTTGCTGGTCGGTGTAGAAACGGTTGGTGGCGACGCCGAATGTCGCGACGGTCTGCCCGGAGGGCGTCGTGCGCGATTCCGGATCCCGCGTCAAGTTTCCCAAAATCATCACCTTGTTGAGATTCATTTTCTATTTGTTTAGTATCTCTTCCAGCTTTTTATCCAGCTCTTCCAGTTCCAGTTTCTTTTCTTCCAATTGCGGCGCGCCTTCCTTGAAAATCGTCTGCTTTATCTTTTCTTTGTCAATTGCCGTTCTTTTCAGTTTTTCCTGCAGGGCGGCCGACTGGTACGGTTTTTGCATCTGGGTGATCTGTTTGGCGTCCACGGTCACCAGCAGATGCCGCAGGATGCTCTTATCAAGAGAAAGCGTGTTCTTGATTTCCGAAATTTTCACCGGCGAGGCATGAAAATGGAGGTAGCCGAAATATCCCTGTGTCTTGTGCCGGATGGGGTAGGCGAGCCGTCTTTTGTGCGGCGCCTCTTCTTTGCTGACATCCCCCGCGTGCGACACAATGAGATTTTTCACGCTTTGCGCGTGCAGAGCCACCTCTTCGTCTTTGAGGTCCGGGGTAATAAAATATGAAAGCTCATAGAGCTTTTTGTTTCCTGCTTCAGTATCCATACCCAGTATATCAACCTCGACTTAATGAAACGTTCGGGTGCGCCGTTGGATAAACATGGTCTGCGTTGGTTCGTCTGTGGTGCAAATAACCATTGCGGATGAAACGTTTCATCGAACGGCGTGCCCAGTCGAGGTTGTATTACTGGGCATACGCAAGCATGGTAGCATAACGCGTTTTCCTTTGTCAATAAACGGCGAGTGGCTCAAAGGTATTTCCTCAGTTC
>JACQDT010000024.1 GCA_016200965.1 Candidatus Azambacteria bacterium
GGTACAATGGAGCGAAGTGTAACCAAAACCTCGCCGTTGCGGAGACAAGCAAGGCCGCCGCTGGAGCGGCCGGCGGATTGAGCAAGAGGACGGGGACAGAGGGCACCCTGCCCGCTTTGGCCTCGCGACGCTTTTCTTTGAGGAATCAAGACCGGCCGGATGTGTTAGGATGCTATTGACAAAAAATCTAAAAAGTAGTAGTATCTAACACATTGCAGGGGCTGAATTCGCTGTTTTAAAACAACATAAAAACACAGAGGGAGGTAATGAGCCATGGGAAAAATATTCGCTATCTTGGTGCTTGCAACCATGATGATGTCGGGATGTGCAACTATACAAATCCCTTCCGACTCACCATATCGAAAGGTGTTTGCGGAAAACACAACAACCTACGAACTTGAGGTGACGGGCGCAATAGAAGAGATCTTTGCACCCGGCGAAATAAAATATCCGAGGATGGAATGCACCGGATATTTTGAGGGAATAGCTTATGCATATCTTATTCACGGCTTTGCTGAAAACGGCGCCGTGGTAAAAGAATACATCGGCGAGGCCCACTACAGCTTCATCGTGGATAACCGGCCGGAAATCTACAAACAAGTTCCGGTGGATGCTCATGTATCATTCGCGAACGGCTTCAGTATTCAAAGTAAAGTGCTTGGAGGAAGAAAAAAGAGTCGCTTTCTCCCCGGTCTTTACCAGCCATGCAGTTTCCTGATCCCCACAGTAAAATTTGAATGGAAGAAATAGTTTTGGGGGCATCGTAAAAAGCGCCAATTCCGAAAACGGGGTTGGCGCTTTTTTATTTGCGCGCGCAGACCGCATTGATGTTATTTGGCATCATCACGATCATCACATACGCTGTGTATTACATCTTTGTCATTTTACCCCGATCGGGGTAAAATGACAAAGATGAAAAAACACGCGGAAAAGAGGGCGGGCATTACCATAGGGCCGCAGGCGCAAAAACTCTTATTGCTGTTACAAACAGGCATAACGTTGTCACTCACTTCGCGGCCGGATTCTTTTTTTCGGGTAATCCGTGAGACATCAAAAGAGTTGAAAAAAATAAATCAGCGTACGTTGCAACGGGCGATCCGCGCCCTGTACCGCTCAAAGCTCATCGGGTGTGAAGAACACGACGACGGCACTATTACGCTTACGCTGTCGGAAAATGGGGAGAAGCGCGCGCTTCGCTATCATCTTGGCAATCTTTGCATCAAAAAACCGGCACAATGGGACAGCTGGTGGCGGGTGGTAGTATTTGACGTTCCGGAACGTCTTAGGTTGGGGAGGGAAGCGCTCGTGGACAAGCTCAAACAACTTGGCTTTTCGCCAATTCAAAAGAGCGTATTTGTGTTCCCCTACGAATGTAAAAATGAACTTGATTTTATTATTGAAGCGTTTGACCTGCGGCCATATGTACGGCTTATGCGCGTGAAAGAAATTGATATTGAACTTGAATTAAAAGAGAAATTTGGCTTGGTGTAATATGACACAGCATGAAAAAGTGTAACTATGTCATTTTACCCCGATCGGGGTAAAATGACATATCTAGAATAAAGAAGGGTAGGAAGCAAAAAGAGGATAATTTGTTTGTGGAAATGAAGAGGTGTCTGCTATACTACACGCATAATCTTATGACGAAAGAAACCAGAAACAAGGTGGTTGTTCCCGCTGTTTTGCTGTGCGGCATATTCATCGGCGGGGCAATCGTATTACAAACCAAGGGCATCGGCGCGATTGTCCTTACCGAAGGCAAGAAAATCCTTTTCCCCATCGCATCGGAGCCGGACGCCGACCCCGATAATGACGGACTCAAAAACTGGGAGGAAGGCGTATATAAAACCGATCCGCGAAATCCCGACACCGACGGCGATGGGTATCTGGACGGCGAGGAAGTGGCATCGGGATATGACCCGACGATAAAGGCGCCGGGCGACGCATTGCCCGGAGCTAATGCGGCCGCGCCGCGGCCTCTGCCAAAAAACCTCACTACTCACCTTGCCCAAATCCTTACCCAAAAAATTTCTGCGGGAGAGATAGACCCCGCTAAAGAAACCAAAGTTGACCCCAACGATCCCACCGTCCCCTACAACCAGGAGATATTGAACGAAGCGCTCGCGCAAATTGCGGTGCGCGCAAAAGAATACTTTGTCCTGCCGGAAGTGAAGGATGCGGATATTGTCATCGCGAAAGAAGCGGCCACGCGAGAAACAATCCATCTCTATCTGCAAAAAATACAAAGCAACATAACAACAAACGTAGACGACATCAAACGATTGAAAACATCGGAGGTAATCATGCTACAAGACGCGGTCAACTCTAAAAACACCGATGCGATTTCAACATACATAACGGATTATCAAAAAGTGTTGGCCGCCATGAAGGCGACCGAAGTGCCGTCTTCATTGGTTGCGTGGCACAAAAGCATGATTGCGACCGTTTCACTGATGACAAAAATATTTGAGTCGGTCAGGGATTTCCAAAACGATCCGGCAATGGCCGCGGCCGCCATGGAAACGTATTCGCCCACCGTAAGCGCATTGCAAAAATTAACCGAGGATTTGGCGACGCAAATGCTAAAATAAGCGCATGAACGGCTTTTTGCCAAAATCAGTATCGGGGCTTCTCGTTGCGGTGATTATCGCAAATTCTTTTTTGTTTGCAATGCTGTTTCAGCCGCAGCAAGCGCAAGCGCAAGCCGTAGTTACTGATCCGGTGCTTACATCCGTGCAGTCGTTAAGCTACGGCGCGCAACTTGTTGATCATGCCTTAAACGTTGCGGCGGAAACAAAAGACACCGCCGCGCAGACAAAAACAGGTCTTTTTGAAATTTGGGACCAGTTCAAATCGAATCACGGTATTATTGCCGATATCGTAAGAAGCCTTTTTCTTATTCTCATACACCAAATACTCGCCAAGATCACCAACGATATCGTGGCGTGGATCAACGGCGGGGGGAAAGGGAAAATACGCGTCCTGCAGGACCCGGGGAAATTCTTGAGAGACGCGGTTGACGAAGCGGGAGGAGTGCTCGCCGGCGCTATTTTGAATGTGGACCCCAAATCGCTGTGCGACGCAAGCTTCCTCAAGATCAAATTAAAACTGGCGTTCACCGGCCCGTATGCCATTCCCGCCTTTGACGAAAAAGTGGGATGCACATTCACCGGCATGGCGGAGGGCTTGCGCAAATTCAAAGATGACTTCATCCAGGGCGGATGGGCGTCGTTCATACAGCTCACCGAAAAGCCGAACAATCACATCGGGCAGACCCTTATCGTCGCCGAAGAGATGAAAAAAATAAAAGCAGACAAAAACACCGAGGCAACAGCAAAGCTTAATATTGGCCAAGGATTTCTCTCTCAAGAAATGTGTACTGTCACAAGAACAGCTAAGGCAGCATATCGTACCGGAGATGAAGGAAAAAACATTGAAGACATACAGAAAGATATTCCAAATGCCTCAGGTTTAAGCTCGGATGATTTCATATCGTGGTACAGGGGGAGCGGCGGAGAGGTGGTGTGCAAAGCTGTCACTCCAGCACAAAACATAAAAGCTCTTTCGGATCGCTACTTACAACAACCTCTGAATTATTTGCAGGGGGGCGCTGACTCTCTCACGAGCCAGCTCGGGACCAGCATGCCAAGCATACTGAAACCTTATCTACTCGCCATTGGCTCTGCGGGGCTTAATTTACTCCTGAAAAAAGGGCAGGGACTCATCACCACCACCCTGCAAAAAGCGCTTAAACCGCGCAAAGCGAACAGGCAAGTGACAAACTCCCTGCAGGAAAACACGGCGCTCGCCAGTTCGGCAGGGGCGCTTTCAGGGACGATGGGGGGCTTCCGCACATTTTTGTTGAACGCCTTGCTTGAGTTCAGCATATTCATCACCGCGTCCTCCCAAGTGGTTGAATCAAGCAACAGGGTGCTCGGGAGAATACCGCTTAATCGCGGAGAGTGGCAAAAGCAATACCCTGGGGTTGCGGAGAGTCCTGTTCAAGGTTGCATATTTGACCTGTGGAAGAATAGTAGTAACTGTAATTATGTATCATACCCTGCCATAGATGATGCTACGCAAATCAATCTGCTTGGCGGCAGTTATAAAGTGCTGGCCGCGGACGGTACCACCGTCCTCTCTCCTGTCAAGGATACGAGCAGTCCGCCTGACGGCATACTGGATCCTACGCTCACAACCACTTACCCCGCCGGCAAGATGTTTTACGAGCAGGCGCAGTGGTGCGGCGCATATTACCAGAAAATTGACATAGACGGGGCATCCGCATCGGCAGTCATTCCTTCCTATGTGACAGATCATCCTAGGTACCTGACCGACCAACACGCTACCTTAACCGCCGATTGCCCCGTATCGCAATACAGCGCTACCATCATCGGCAACTGTTCCGGACCGGATTGGGTCACCTACGATCTTGACGGCGACGGCGCCCCCGAGCTCGCGGAGCGCATCACCGACGCGTTTGACGATCTCGGCGCGGGATCCCCAAACAGATTCTACCGCGAAAAAACGTATGTGGACGGCGTGACGGATATTACTCCCGGCGGCGCGGGAACAATTACCGAAACGATCATCAGCGGCTACGTCCAAAACACGGGGAATACCAGCGCCATCGTTGCGTTCAAAAAGTTATTTGAATTAGGCCCGGCGTCTCTTGACGTATATCCGCAGGGCAGTATATACCTTGTCAGCCCGGCTCATACTCCCGATGGCTCCGGAAAAGTTCCCGCCAATTCCGTCACCACTCCGTTTTGGGAAAAATATTTCAGCCCCACGTTTGAAGGCGGCTCCGTCATTCTTATGAATTTCGCACACACAATCACCTATTCCTTTGATTTCGTCAATGCGCTCGGTGCGCCAGGTGCAGACGGCACAAATGATCTCCTTTACACGTCATCGGACAATACTGACCCCGATCTCATGTGGCTCGTGCCACCGTTTTATCCCGAGCTGTTGGAAAAAATACAGGACTTGATGGAAAAGGTCCGTGTGGTGAACGGCTATAACTATCCGCCTTCGGGAATAAAATATTACGACTCTTCGCTCGCGGACCAGCTGGGAGCGAATCCCGACGACGACCTTTCCGACAATAATCCCGCAAACCCCCTCTACAACGAAATAGTGGATGCCACAACCGGAACAGTGACACAAGAAGGGTACAAGGGCTCCGTGAACGACGTCATCACAACATACAACAATATCGCCCAAACCTATCAGGCGCTTTTTGCCGGCCTGCAGGACGAAAACTCGCTTGAGTCGGTAGACAAGGACTTCACCATTTTAAATCCCAAGGAGCAGAACATCCGCCTCGCGCTCATCGGCAAACGCTGTCCGGTCATCGCGCCATCTGCGACCTCCAACCCCGACCTCATACAGCAATGCCCGACGCTTGCCACCGGAGAATATAATATGGCGCGCAAATTCATATTCCAGCCGGACGACCTGAGTGAGGCCGCAACCGGCCTCACCACCGGATTCGCAACCAACCCGTTTTCGGGCGCGAAAAGCTCCGCAATCGCCGGCGTACTGAATCTGGAAGACATGACCACGCAATTGCAATCGCTTCCGCCCGATAAAAACATCGTGAAACTCATCCGCCTGCGGCAGATTTTGGAACAGGTGCAGGTCGCGCCCCAGCGCATGCAGATCCCCGGGAAAACAAAAGGCGTATTCATTAATCCGGGCGCGCTTGACGGCGCGGATATCGTCCAAACATCTCTTCCCGGATACGAGAAAGTCCAGGACTGGCTCAACGATACTTCCACGAAAAATCTGAACATCCAGAAACTGATAGAGGCGTACGGATATGTCACCGCGAAAGAAGCGTATCCCGTCATCAGCAAAGAACTGGATGACGTGCTGGACTCCGCAATCAATCAGGTTGCCGACAAGCTCAAGGACGTCTTTCTCAAGCGCGTTGAAGTACAGCTGGAACAGGCGAAGAGAAACGCCCAGCACCGGCTGTCTCGGTTCATTGAATACGTCCGCGACCTCAACAGCACGGTGAAGCTTGAAAAAGAATATCCCCCTACTACCGCCGCACCAACCGGGCTTGAGACAAGACAAATCGCATCCGATACGCTTATATGGAATGTTGACGCGAAGCTTATGTTCTCCAATCTCGCACAGATTGACGCGTGGCTCGCCCGCGACGAAACCGCGGTTGATGCTAGCGGTAACCTGACTCGTCCGCCCCTGGCCACGGCGCTCTCCGATAACGACCGGAGCGGCATCATCGGCTCGGGCGCATATAAAATAAAATCGCTGAGTAAGTTCGTCGGCATTGACACCACGACGGAAGCATTCACGACCCAAACGACCAAATACACCACTTCCGGCGCCGCAAGCACCTCCACGCAAGACATTACGACCGATCTGGACAAGCGGGTACGAAACGTGTTGAGAGACGTGTATCGTCTTTATACCGGCATCTTTAATAAAACCGGGGAAACGGTTTCCGACGCTGATCGCAAGCTTTCCGCGGGCTGTTCCTACGATGACGTTCGGGGAATTGGGTCATGCGCGCTTTCGGGGGGGCAGGTCATCTATAAAGACGCGCGCACGAAACTGCGCGAAATTGAAAACGACTTCGGGCTCATGGTGGAAGAAGCGTCAAAGGTGAAGGAGGAATTCTCCGATCTCATCGGAAGCGTCAGGGGGGAAAAACAGGACACGGAAGACCTTATTCAAAAAATCAGCGAAATTGAAAGCGACTACAACCAAGCAAACTCCTATGTCGGCATACCCACCACAGGCACAGGAAATTTATGGAGCTTCACCACGGGCCAAACCGTTTTAAAGGGCGTGGCGGTGGGCGTGGCGGTGGGCGGCGCCGTCTTTGCGGGCGCGTACCTTGCGGGAGTAGTAGCCACTGGAGGACTCCTGTTGGCGGCGGCTCCTGTCATTATCGCGGTGGCTTATTTCATAAGCAGGGCGAACAGAAAAAAGGCAAAGAAGGCGAAAAAGAAATATCAGCAGGAGGTCGCGGAGAAGGCAAACGATGCCAGAGAAGGCATCAAGAACTTCAATAAGCATCTTGGCCAGCTTGCGGGCACGTTTATCTGCGGCAAAGTGAATCCGCTGTACCAGGATAATACCACCACTCCGTAATATGACCATACGCAATAAAAAATTAATGGTACTGGCAGCGGTAGCGGCGTGCACACTCTTGCTTGTTCCCGCGCTATTGGGAAGTGTTCTGATGCCCACACAAGCGCTTGCGCAAGCAGACCTCCTCTCCGGTGAAGCAACCGGCGCACAACCGGGAATAGTTGGCTTCGGGGGAGGAGTACCTGAAACAGACAGCGGTCCGTCGTGGTTTACCTTTTTACTATATCAACTTGTTAAATTCCTCGCGTGGATACTTGCTTTCGTTGCAATGTTCGTCAACTGGGTAATGAGCCCGTTCCCCGTCACCACTTCCACCCTCGTGCAAATCGGCTGGACCGTGACGCGCGACTTCGCCAACATGTTTTTCATCCTCATTCTGCTTGGCATCGCGCTTGATTTTATTTTGTTCAACTCGTTTCAGGTAAAAAAAATGCTGCCCCGCCTTCTGCTTATCGCACTTCTCATCAACTTCAGCTTGCCCATCGCCGGCATCGTCATTGATTTTGCGAACGTGTTCACCTCTTTCTTTCTGGACAAAGTTTCAGGAGGAGGATTCACAGAGGCGATTGGTCAAAGCGTCGGCATACAGCGCATATTAGACGCAAATTCCGTCCAAGCCGCAACAACTCCCGCCTCCGCACTCCAAAGCACGGTCCTTGAAATGTTTTTTGTCATTCTCTACCTTATCGGCATGATCTTTATTTTCCTTGCGCTTGGCTTGATGTTTCTCATCAGAACCGGATATCTTTCCTTCCTTCTTATTCTTCTTCCTATGGTATTGGTGCTGTACGCATTCCCTCCGACCAGCGGCAAATTCGGCCAATGGCAAAACAGTTTCATTAAATGGACAATGTTTGCTCCCGCGGCGGCATTTTTCCTTTATCTCTCCATACTGGTGCTTTCGGCAACCGGAAGCCAAAGCATCATAACGGCTGTTCGGGGGGTGAAAACGGCAACTGCCACGGATTTTTTCTCCACCACCCTCTCTACCTTTGTACGCTATATCATCGCATGGGCATTGATGCTGGGGAGCTTGGTTACCGCCCAACAAATGGGCATCCATACCGCCGGCGCGGCGCGCGCCGTCTTTACCAAGGTTGGTAAAGGGGTAAGAGGGAAGGCGGCCTCGGGGGCATGGAAAAGCGCGGCGTGGGCTACGCGCAAAACAGGAGCCGATAAAGGCGTGGAGAAGCTTGGCGCCGTCCTTTCAAAGATACCCGGCGCAGGAATGCTTGCGCGCGGGATAACTGGCGCCGCGGTAAAGACAAAGGAGTTTGCGAAAGCCGCAATACCGCAAAAAGAGTTAGACGCATACAAACAGTATTCCGACGAGCAGCTGCATGATACATACAACCGTTCAAGCGGGGCGCGGAAGGCGGCTGCCGCCAACATATTGGCGCAAAGGGGTAAATTGCGCATAATGGGCGCTGATGGAAAACCACATCCCAATAAGACAAAGGAATTAGTCAAGGAAGCATACGCACTCAACAAGATACACGGGGATAAGACGGCGCTGGCCAATGTCCGGCGGGCAAGTCCTGCGGCATACAAAGACATCGCGGATGAAGAATGGAAGCGGCTTGAGAAAGAAAACAAGATAGTAACGCAAAAGAGAAAAGATAGGGATGGAAACGACATTACAGTAAGGGTTGACAGCAAAACGGGAGAAACACGTGAGGAAAAGGAGAACATGGCATACGACATAAGAACGAGCGATCTTGAAAATATGAAAGGAATGTGGGACGGGAAGTTAATGGAAGGGTTTGTGAAAAGCGGGAAACTCACATCCGGGTTCATCAGATCTGCCTCTAATGCGAATGATTATCAGTTCATTGACGAGTTGAACACATATCTTGAAAAAGTGAGCGCCGACGACCTGCAAAAGACAAATCCGGGGCTTCTGAACGCCCTTCGGAGCGGAAACATAGATGAGTTTGTGATAGTGCCATCTCATCTTCAGGGGAGCAAGAAGAAAAAGGACTTGAGTGAAATGACAAAAGAGGAAAGATTTAAACATGTTGAAGCTGAGCTTAAAAAATAGATGGGAAAAAAACCATAAGTAAACTATGCGAGATATTTCACGAGAACAAACTATAAAAAGATTTCAGCTTTTGTCTGAATCTCTTCAGGACGCCATATTTTCTGAAAAAACCTCCAGCGCTACGCTAAAAAGTTGCGCCTTGCGCGATGTTCCTGAAGACGGGGTACATCTCATCGGGAGATTGGTAAGCCGCGTCCTCCTCGGCTATCTCCGTCCCGAAAATTTCGCATCGGAAATTCAAAAAGAAACGGGGATAGACGCGCTGAAAGCAGGGCAGGTCGCGCACGATCTTGATACGGAGATATTCAGCGCGGTCCGGCTTGAGCTGAAAAAACTGTATCCGCCGGCAATCCAGACGCCGACCATACAATCGCCTGGCTTTGTTCCCTCCGCTGTTCGAAATCCGACGCCGACCATACAACAGCCCGCGCCAAAATACATCGTTTCCATACCGGAAAAGTTTTTGAAACAAAATGCGGGAATTGTGCGTCAGAAAGTGGAAACAAAAGAACAGAAACAAGAACAACCGCCTGCGCCGCCGCCACAACAAACCATTCCTCCCAAAACCGAACCAGCAAAAATTGTTGAGAAATTGGCGCCATCTTCACCCGCCATGAAACCCGTCGTACCGCTTCCCACGTTTATTCAATCGAAATTCAAGCCGCAAGAGAAAGAAGGCGATGCGAGACAAAAGCCGCAGGGAAATACAATTGATCTTTCCAAATTCTAAATGAACCCCCACACCATAACGAGTTTCGCATTATGTTCTACTTGTATATACTAAAGAGTGGACGGGATGGTAAATTGTACATCGGCTATTCAAATGATTTGCGAAAAAGAATAAAAGAACATAATACAGGGCTGGTGCGGGCTACAAAATCAAGAGTTCCATTCCGCGTGGTATATTACGAAGCATACGCGGAGAAAGAAGACGCAACCAAAAGAGAACATAATCTAAAACTACGGGCGAAAGCGCTGAGACAGCTTTTGTTAAGAGTAAAAGCTAGTCTTAGGGCATAAACTCGTTTGGTGTGGGGGTGAAGCAATTTCAAGTGCCCCAATTCATAGACGTGGAAGACAGAATCTTGGGACCCATCACCATGCGGCAGTTTTTTATTATGCTCATCCCTTTTGGCACGGGTATTTTGCTCTATTTTTTGTTTAAATTCTGGGTGGTGATCATCGTCACCATACCCGTCATCATCGGTTCCGCCGTATTCGCGTTTTACCGGCCGTACGGAATGAAATTTTCCCGCTTTTTTTCCTCATTCCTTTCGTATATGATGAAACCTCACATGTATCTGTGGAAGCGGGAGGAACAAGCGCGCGTGGTATTTGAAAATCCGGCGGAGGCATCCCCACATCAGGAGAAAGAGAAAATCATGGGAAAAAGTAGCTTAAAAACGAAGAAAAGCAGTGTAGAAACGGGAAGTGTGTATCATGAAAATTAGAACTATGCCCAGTATATCAACTTTCCGAGCCCAACGCCACACAAACCATATGAAAACGAAATACAGCAACAAAAATAGTAACGCACACTTTACAGAACCCTGCCGAAAGGCGTTGGGCTCGGGAAGTTGATATACTGGGTATGCCGCAAAAGCTGAATGCACAATCAACACAACAATTGGTGGACGTGGAAGCTATCCGCGATGGCGTCGTCATACTCAAAAGCGGGGCCATGCGCACGATTTTGATGTGCTCGTCGGTGAATCTCGCGCTTAAATCACAGGACGAGCAAGACGCGCTCATATCCCAATACCAGCATTTCCTGAACGGGTTGGATTTCTCCGTGCAGTTTGTCGTGCACTCCCGCAAGCTTGATATCTCGGATTATTTAAACGACCTCGGGGAGTCGCTGAAAACTCAGGAAAACGAACTCTTGCGGATCCAAACGGAAGAATACATAGAATTCATTCGGAGTTTCGTCGGCATGCAAAATATCATGGCAAAAAACTTTTATGTCGTCGTCCCGTATCACGTGGGGGAAGATAGGAAGCGCTCGCTGGCGGACCGTTTGTTCGGAAAACAAACGGTATCGTTCATGAAAATGTCCGATGAGGAGTTTCAAAAATACAAAAACCAGCTGTGGCAACGAGTGGAAAACGTGATTTCAGGAATGCGTTCGTTCGGCGTCAGATCGCTTCCGCTTGCCAACACAGAGCTGATAGAACTTTTCTTTGATCTGTACAATCCGGGAGAAACAGGAAAGCAGTTTCTCACATCCGGCGACATACAATGAAACAGTCCGATCTTCAACTTGATATACCGGAAGTGAACCAGGCGGCAAGCTTCAAAGACATCGTGGCGCCTTCCGCGGTGCTCATCGACAGCCGCTATCTCCAGCTGGGCGATAAATTCCTGCGCACGCTTTTTTTGTACTCCTACCCAAGATATCTTAATACCAACTGGTTCTCGCCAGTCATCAACCTAGACCGCTTTTTCGACATCGTTATTTACTTCCACCCCGTGGACACGGTAACCATCATGCGCAAACTCAACAAAAAAGTCACCGCGGTGGAAGCCCAGCTCGCCGAGCGCGAAGAGAAGGGTCTTATCCGCGACCCCATTTTGGAAACCGCGCTGAAAGACCTTGAAGCCCTCAGGGATTCGCTCCAACAGGCCACGCAAAAGCTGTTTCGCGTCGGGACCTACATCACGCTCATTGAGGCAAGCGTGGAACAGCTTGATAAGGCGGAAAATGAAATTAAAGGCATATTAGACGTCCGCATGGTGCTTACCAAGGCGGCGAACTTCCAGCAGGAGATGGGCTTCATGTCCACCCTTCCTTTGGGGCAGGATCGCATGGAAATCCACTCCAACCTCAACACCGGTCCCGCGTCCACGCTCTTTCCGTTCGTGTCGGCCGACCTTACCTCCAACAAGGGGATTCTGTACGGGATCAACCGTCACAACAACTCGCTCATTCTTTTTGACCGGTTTTCACTTGAAAACGCGAACATGGTCGTGTTCGCCAAATCCGGCTCCGGCAAAAGCTATACCGCCAAGCTTGAGATCCTCCGCTCCCTGATGGTGGGAACTGAAGTCATTGTCATTGACCCGGAAAATGAATATCAGTACCTCGCCGAGGCAGTCGGCGGCGCGTTTTTTAAAATATCGCTCAACTCGCCCAACCACATCAATCCGTTCGACCTTCCCATGCCCTTAAAAGACGAATCGCCTGCCGACGTCCTGCGCTCAAATATCATCAACATGGTCGGGCTCGTCCGCCTCATGCTCGGCGGGCTCACGCCCGAAGAAGACGCTATCATCGACCGCTCGGTTGCCGAGACCTACGCCTCGCGCGACATCACGCCAGAAGTTGATTTTTCCAAAGCGGTGTCTCCGACGCTCTCTGATTTCCATCAAATCCTTTCGAGCGTTGAGGGAGGAAAGGGGCTCGCGCTCCGCCTGGAAAAATACATCACGGGGCCGTACGCGGGATTTTTGAACAACCAGACCAATATCAACGTGAAAAACCGGCTGGTGGTGTTTTCCATGCGCGACATGGAAACAGAGCTCCGCCCCATCGCCACGTATCTCATTATCAGATATATCTGGAATCTTATCCGCTCCGAAACGAAAAAACGCGTGCTCGTGGTGGATGAGGCGTGGATCATGATGCAGCACGAAGACGCCGCTTCGTTTTTATACGGCGTCGCCAAGCGCTGCCGCAAGTATTATCTGGGCCTCACCACCATCACCCAGGACGTAGGCGACTTCATGCAGTCCAAATACGGCAAACCCATCATCACCAACTCTTCCATCCAGCTCCTGCTCAAACAATCGCCCGCCACCATAGACGTGGTCAAAGAAACGTTCAATCTGTCGGACGAAGAAAAGTATCTGCTTCTGGAGTGCGACGTAGGAGAAGGCATCTTCTTTGCAGGGCTCAAACACGCCGCCATCAAAGTCATCGCGTCCTATACGGAAGACCAGATCATCACCTCCAATCCGGAACAACTATTGGCAATTGAAAAAGCAAAGAAAGAAATGGAAAACGCGTAGCGATATTTTATGGTATAATTATGGATAAGGAGGAAACACAGGAACAGGAGGATCGGCATGCGCAGGGACTGCGCCAAGCGCGCGCGCAAAGTAGTCGCGCTGAAGCCAAGGCCGGCGAAGACGCGCAAACGACAACAGACGACTCATCCGAAGAAGAAGAGAAGGAAAAGACGGCCTTAAACATCATGACCTTGTTTGATGTTGCCGGTGATCTGCTTGGTTGGGTGCCGTTTCTTGGCGGAATTGTGAGAGTTATCACGGGAGCGGGAGCCGTGATTCAATCTTTTAAACTTAATATCGCCGTTAGGGTAAAGGCGTGGGTTATCAATGGGGTCATGGCGCTTATTGATATACTCTTGTCTTTCGTTGGTTTAAATATACTGCCTACGCAAACAATCGGCGCGGCAATAATACGCATGATGGCAGGCAATGCAAAAACAATTGAGAAAATTGGTCATGATAAATAATCTAAAACTTGTGCTGGCCACGCTCGTTGCGCTTGTTTTTTTGAGCGGCGGGGCTCACGCGCAAAACGCGGGAGTTCTTCCTTCCGCACAGGATGTCAGCGCGCAAGCGGCTTCTGATTTGAACTTAGACGAGTTTTCCGCGCCGTCCGTTGACCTTGTTGTCTCCGCAAGCGGCAAAATGGGAACGGGCGCCTCACTCGCGGCAAAAACCACGAACATAGACGATAACGCCGCCACATTTGAGTGGTATTTAGACGATGAGCTGGCGCCTTCGCTTGTCGGCCGGGCAAAAACCGCGTTCTCGTTTACCACCTCGAAACCCTCTCACCTCGTGCGCGTCGTGGTTTCCATCAACAACAAAAAAGTCGCCGAAAACACAGCGGCGATACATTCCTTCAATGTCGCGCTTGCCTGGCACACCGACACCTTCGTGCCGGCCGAGTACGAAGGAAGGGCGCTTCCCATCGTCGGCTCCCGCGTCACGGTGAGCGCGCTTCCCGAGATTAAAAACGAACAGCCCGAGGACTTGCTCTACACATGGTACGTGGATGCCGAATCACGGGTGCGCAACGTGGTGGGAGAACAGGACTTTACTTTCACTGTCACTAAAAACGTCCGCTTTGTTTCAATCATTGTTGAGGTGTCCAATCAAGGCCAGTCCATCACCGTAAGACAAGCGATCAATGTTCCCGTAATGAAGCCCTCGGTGGTTCTTTCTCCTTTCGCGCCGCTGTTTGTCTCTGCGGGAGGGAAAACGGTGGTGCAAGCGCTTCCTTTTTACTTCCACGCGGCGACGCTCAATGAGCTGTCCTACGAATGGGGCTTCGCAGGCAAAGGCGCGCGGGGAGTGCCGCCCGACCCTAATGCGCTCACGCTCGCCATTCCCGCGGACTCCGGGCACGGCATGCGCCGGCTTTCACTCGAGGTCGCAAACCAAAATGTCATCGGGGAAAAAGCCGGCACTGAAATCGAAGTGAATATTTTATGAGATTTTCAAAAACAACGGCACTTATATTACTACTTCTCTTTCTCTTGCCGGCATTTACATCTCTTGTTCATGCCGAAACAAAACTTGAAGTAGGAATACCCGGAACGCCGGGAGTGGCCGCGGGAGGATCGGTGGCCGGGCCGGCGCAATACATCAAATACATCTATCTGTTCGTGCTTGGTTTTGTGGGTATCGCTGGCTTTGTGACGCTGGTAATATGGGGCACGGTGTGGACCGCCTCGGGCATCATAGATCAGAAAGCAAGGGCGATGGAGGGCATTAAAAATTCGCTCATCGGCATCGGCATTGCCTTTACCGCGTTCATCTTGTTAAACACCGTCAACCCTGACCTGACCATAATCAAGGCGCCAACCGTGTCGTCGATTAAATCAAATGCCAACGCTTCATCGCAAACCTTCGCGGGAAGCATTATTCCGACGGTAACCGCGCCCGGGGTAACCGGAAAGGTTGCCGCATGCTGTTATCTTGCGAGTGGTCCTGCCTACCAATGGGCGTGCATGGGACAAAACGAATTGGATCAGGGCACGGGCTGTTCGTCACAGCTTGGATTGGGGTGGCAAACATTTACGACTGCAGTAACAGGGTGCGCCGAGAAAACCGGCCAATCAGCTCCGGCATGTTAAATTAATAAAACTGATGACTACAAAAAAAATAATTCTTATATTGCTTGCTGTTCTTCTCCTTGTCGGCGCGGGATTTGCTGTGTACTATTTTTACTTTAAAAAACCGGCTGTCAAAGCGGGGGAAACGGGAAAGGAAACGAAGGCGCCGCCCCGGGCGCAGGAAAATGTAACGGTAATAGACAGTAAGCTAAAAAGAATAAGCAAGGGTGTCGCGGTATCTCCCGTGGCGATCGCAGACGGAACAAAGGTAATGTATGCGGGCAAATCAGGCGGCATATACGAAGTCGGGTTTGACGGTGGGGGACTGAAAGAAACGAAATTCGTTCCCCAGAAAAATCTTTTCCGCGTGTTGTGGTCAAAAAACGCCGGGGAATTCATCGCGCTGTACGGCGCGCCCGAAGGAAGGCGCCTGTTTTACAATAATAGCGCAACACAAAACACTTCGCCCCTGGATAAAAACATCGTTTCGGTTTCACTCTCAAAAACAGCAGCAAAAATGGCGTATCTGAGCATCAACGGGACGCAAAACCAAAACACCGTCACGGTCGCCGACCTAAACGGAGAAAATCCGAAAATCGCTCTCAATACGCGCCTTGCGGATGTCCGGCTTGACTGGGTGAATGAAAACGAGATCGCCGTTTCCACCACGCCGTCAGGCCTTGCAGAAAACACGTTGTGGCTCTTGAATGTTTCTTCTCAAAAACTGACCTCCGTACTTTCCGGGGTGTTCGGCCTTACAGCAAAATGGGATGATGCGGGAGAACGCTTTCTTTTTTCGCAAACTTCAAGTGCAGGAGAGAATCTGTCGCTTTCAATCTCAAATAAAACAGGAGGCCAGATAAAAAAAATGGATCTTGCCGCGCTTCCCGAAAAATGCACATTCAGCAAAGACGGAAAAAACGTATTTTGTGCCGCAGCACAGAACGCGCCTGATATCGTATGGCCGGATGATTACTATAAAGGGCTCTACAAAACAAATGAGCGCGTCTGGTCGGTGAATCTTTCAACCGGATCAAGAAACTCGCTGTATGAATTTGATCCGAACGGCGCGTTTGACGCGACCAATCTCATTCTGTCGCCGAAGGAAGATGCGCTTGTTTTTCTAAACAAAAGCGATGGCTATCTGTACAGCCTCCAATTAAAATAGGCCGCTTTCTTTACGGCTACTGCTTTAAAAAAAGAAGGTCGTTTTTAGAGACACCCTTAAACAGGTATATAAGAGCGGCGTATGAGCACGCACCTGAAAAAAGGAGCGCTACGAAGCTCTGCGTGGGGTAAAAATACAAAACCAGAAACATCGCGCCCGATGCGCCGAGCGCCTTTCCCAAAACCCTCATCGAAGGGAAAAAGCGTAATGTACGCCAAACAAGGAAAAAGAGAAAGAGGGTTACGAATACCTCTGTCACGGCCGTTACCGCGGCGGCCCCCATATAGGAATACTGCTTGATAAAATAGAGGTTCGCCGCCGTATTCAGCAGGGCCGCCGCGCCATACCCCCATAGCGCGGCTTTTTGTTTGTGTAGAGCGACAATGGCGTTGCCAAACAGGGCCCCAAAAAAGATAAATACTATCGCCACAAACAGGATGCGAAGAGGCGCGGCGGCTCCTCCAAACCCGTCCCCCGCAAGAATATGCACAATGCCCTGTGAAAGATATGCACCTCCTACCGCAAACGGTAGCGCTATGATCGCGAGAAAATCAAATGCTTTTTGAAATACGGAGCGGAAACGCGCAGGGTCCGAGGCGGCATAGCGTGAAAGAAGCGGCATGACGAGCCCCGCAAACGCAATGGGGATAAATATCGCGTGCTCCAGCACCTTGTAAGCAACGCCGTAGATGCCCACATCGCGCGAGGAATGCATAAGGGAGAGTATTACGGTGTCCCCGCGGAAATACACCAGTGTCAACACCGCGGAGACGGCAAGCGGCCACCCCTCTTTAAGTACATCCCAAAATCCTTCCGTTGCCATACGGAACCGAAATCCGGTGCGCACGACAACCCAATAATACGCAATAATAAAATAAAGCGTACCGCCAAGCACGAATACAAAAAGAAATTCAAAGATTCCGCCACCGACAAGATACAAATAAAATGAAAGCGTGAGCTGTACACCCCGAACAGCCACTTCCGCAACAGCGGGAATGATTGTTTTTAGATGCCTCTGAAATACGCCGACAAACACCTGGGCGAGAGAGAAAAAAAATGATCCGGCGGCCGCAAGCGCGACTCCCAGCTTCACATTGAAAGAATACGGCGCGAAAAAAACAAGAGCAACTCCCAGCAAAAGAAAAACAGATAACAGCGCGCATCGCGCAAAAAATATCCGCTCTATCGTTTCTTTTTCATCAGCCCCTTCTTTGGCGATTTCTCTGGTAAGAAGAGGGTCTAGCCCGAAACTTCCAAAAACGGAAAAAATATAAAGGATGGTGAGCACAAGATTGTACTCGCCAAAAACACTGACTCCAAGCGCACGGGTCGCAAAAGCAACTGATGCAATTCCCAACGCGCCGGACAAAAATCTTCCGACCACTGAAATCGTCAGATTCCGTGCTATTTTTCTTGTGAGTTCGTTCATGAAAATGGTCTATTTTTTTCTGAACGCGATTCGTTGTTGCACAATGGAAAACGCCGTGGTAGTCACCCAGTACAGCGCGATTCCCGCGTGAACGGAGTACGCAATAAATACGGTGAGCACCGGCATCACGTACGTCATCTGTTTTGACATGGCAAGCGATGTGTTGGTCTGAAAATCGGCGGGCGTGTTGTGCTTTTTTTGCTCGTCTAAAATCATCTTTGACTGCCAGAACTGTAGCGCGCCAGCAGTAAGCGCAAGCATGATATTTTGTTTGGAGATATCCACAAAACCGAGAAAAAGATGGTTAATGCTCCCCGGATTCGGCAAAAAACTATACAACTGCAACAGGCTTTGCTCGTTAAAACCGGCTAAAAATACCCGGTACAACGCGAGAATGATGGGAAGTTGTATAAGAAGAGGGAGACATCCCGAAAAGGGATTCACCTTTTTTTCTTTGTACAGCGCCATTACCTTTTTCATTTGTTCCTCTTTCTCGTTTTTGTGTTTCTCCTGCAGCTTTTTCACCTCCGGCTGAATCGCCATCATCTCTTTTTGCGACATGATGGATTTTTGGGAAAGGGGGTACAACAAAACGCGGATAAGCAGGGTGAGCATGATGATCGCGATGCCGAGATCGTGAAATGAAATCGTCTGATACAGAAATATCAGGGTGTTGAAAAGCGGCCTATAAAACAGTTCATTAAGCATGGGGGGGATGTTGTTGCGGGGTTACCGGATTATAGCCGCCGTCGGCGCCGGGACGACACCGCGCGATTCTTTTCGCTCCGAGAAACATTCCTTTCAAGATGCCGTGGGCATGCATCGCTTCCAAAAAATATTCGGAGCACGTGGGGTAAAACCTGCATTGTATCCCGCGCGCCCTGAAATGCTCGCGGAATATTCCATGATCGGGAGAAATGGTCCGCTGATACGCGCGGATGCATACATATATTGTTTTTTCTAAAATTAAACTCGTCATATGCGGGCCAACGACTCAAGAATTTTCTCCTTCACCTTTTTGAACGCCAGTGAAGCAATTTGTTTTTTCGCGATGAAGACCGTGTCATATCCCTTCTTGAGAAAATTTATTTCTTTTCCGACTATTTCTCTCATTATTCTTTTTACCTTATTGCGCTCAACCGCATTTTTTGACACCTTTTTACTCACCACAAACCCCGCCCTGCTTTTTCCTTCCCGACCCTTCACATATTTTAACAGAAAAAGGGGGGTTGAAATAAACCTCCCTTTCGCGAGTATGTGTCGAAACTCGCTTTGTGTGATCAATCTGTGGTCTCTTTTGAGCACGGAAAACTATGATCTAGGAGCGGCTGGTGGTCGGGGCGAGCCTTTTTCTTCCTTTTCTCCTTCTTCGCTCAATAGTACGCTCGCCGTACACCGTCTTTTTCCTCGAGAGGAATCCGTGTTTTTTTGCCCGCCTTCTCTTGCTTGGTTTATATGTTTTTGACATGCGTGTTGTTTATTCATATACTTTAATGTAGAAATGGGTTGAAAGTCAACTATTGCGCTTGGAAATGCGCTCTGCACAGCATATCCACACATTATCAACAGAAATTGGTTGTTTTTCTTTTTTCTTGGTGTGGTATAATCCACCCGCACATCTTTATGAATGAAGCGACAAATGAGGTAGTGATGGAAAACGAGGGGTTGTGGCGCCACGTGCTTTCCGAGGTGGAGCTCTCTGTGTCGCACGCGAGTTTCAATACATGGTTTCAACACACCCATATTTACTCGAAAACAGAGGGGATTATTGTTGTTTCCGTACCAAACTCGTTCGCAAAAGAATGGCTTGAAAGCAAATTCAATAAATTCATCCTCAAGTCGTTGCGCGGCGCCTCTCCCGATATAAAAGACGTTCAATTCATCATTTCGCCGGCGGGGAGCGCTATCCCGTTCAAGTTCAAAAAGAAGAAGGAGGAGCGGGAGGTTGTCCCGCAAGACAGCCAGTTTGAATTCCAGGGGGCCGATAAAGACACCAACCTTAACCACAAGTATACGTTTGATGATTTTGTGGTCGGTTCGTCAAATGAGCTGGCGCACGCCGCTGCGGTATCCATTACGAAAAACATCGGAACGGTATACAATCCTCTTTTCATATATGGGGGGGTGGGTCTTGGGAAAACCCACTTATTGCAGGCCATTGGCAACGAGGTTTTAAAATTACACAAGGGCAAGCTAGTAAAATATGTTTCGTCCGAAAAATTCACCAGCGAGCTTGTCGCCGCGATCCAAAACAGGGAGATGGAAAAATTTAAAGAGGAATACCGGAAACACGATGTACTTATTATAGACGATGTGCAGTTCCTTGCGGGCAAAGATAAGACGCAGGAAGAGTTTTTTCACACCTTCAATGCATTGTATGAAAAAAACAAACAGATTATTTTAAGCTCTGATCGTCCTCCCAAGGCAATCCCCACACTTGAGGACAGGCTTCGTTCCCGATTTGAGGGTGGTATGATTGCTGATATTGGATACCCGGATTATGAAATGCGTCTCGCAATACTAAAAAATAAGGTAGTGAAAAAAGAGGCGTCGCTTCAAGATGAGGTGTTGGAATATATTTCTCATAATTTCCAAAAAAATATCCGCGAACTTGAAGGCGCCCTGAATAAGGTGATCATTCAAATGAAAATTTCAAAAAACCCCCTCATATTAGACGACGTAAAAAGGATCCTTTCTCCATCACTTGCCACCCCTAAAAAAGCGGCGAACATCAAACAAATCATTCAGTCCGTCGCTGGTTTTTATGGGATTAATGAGAAACAACTCATTATTAAAACAAGAAAGCAGGAGGTGGTGAGACCCCGCCAGGTCATTATGTACCTTTTAAGAGAGGAATTTAAGTTTTCATATCCCTCAATTGGAAGTAAAATTGGTGGGAGAGACCACACTACGGTTATGCATGCGTGTGAAAAAATAGGTGGGTTGTTAAAAAATGATGAATCCTTTGCGGAAGAAATAGGTATGATAAAAAAACTTATTTATAGTGTGTAAATGTTGTGTATAAGTTTTATGTTTTGAGGAAGTGGTTG
This sequence comes from Candidatus Azambacteria bacterium, assembly GCA_016200965.1. Lineage (GTDB taxonomy): Bacteria > Patescibacteriota > Minisyncoccia > GWC2-36-17 > WO2-46-25 > JACQDT01. The sequence goes on from JACQDT010000024.1 coordinate 20,903, forward strand.
ATTTATATACATATTATCCACCTTCTTATCTCCATATTACTAATATTTTTATCAACATAAGAAAGTGAGTAAATACAACACATAAACAATTTACCCACACACATAACACCCCTTAATAATAACTATAAAAGTAAGTTTTAAGTAAATATTTATGAAGATTGTGTGTTTACAGGAAAATTTAAAGAATAGTATTTCACATCTTGAACGGATTGCATCAAAAAATCAAAGCACCCCAATTCTTAATAATATCCTCCTTAAAACAGGAGATGGATCACTTATTTTATTTACCACTAATCTTGAGCTTGGTCTACACATGCGCGTGCCATGTAAGGTTGAGAGAAAGGGTGAGTTGGTGGTTCCTATTAAATCAATTTCTTATTTCATACAAAATCTTCCCAATATGAAAATAACCATAGAAGAAAAAGAAAAAAACATCCTTATTGAAGCTGAAAACATAAAAACAACCATTCCCACAGTGAATAAAAACGAATTCCCACTTATTCCAAAACTTAAAAACGAACACATTATAAAAATCAATCCCACAACATTTAAAACAGCACTCACCCAGGTGTTAAACTCGGTAGCGGTTTCCCATTCAATCTCAGAAATATCCGGCATTTTTTTTAATTTTAAAGATGATGTTTTAAAAATAGCATCCACGGACAGCTTCAGGCTTTCAGAAAAAACAATATATAAAAAAAAGGAATATCAATCCACACAACCCCACTCATTTATTTTACCCCAAAAAACAGCCCAAGAACTCACACATCTTATCGAACAAGAGGATCAAATAATCATCTCCATTGAGCAAAACCAAATTGGATTTACTTTTGAAAACGGGGTTCTTACCTCTCGGCTTATTTCCGGCACCTACCCTAACTACGAGCAGATCATCCCAAAAACAACAAAAACAAAATTTATTCTCAATAAATCTGAACTTATATCAAAAGTAAAGCTTGCAAGCGCGTTCGCATCAAAACTCAACAGCGTTTATTTCACCGTCCACGCGAAAAAAGGAATAGTTGAAATAAAATCATCCGATGAAACAAAAGGAGAATTCACCTCAATCATCCACACCGAAGTTTCCGGAGAAAACACCGAGGCAGCGTTCAATTACAAATATATATTAGACGGCCTTTCTAATATTTTTGAGGATGAGGTGGTATGCGAGCTAAACGGACCGTCGGCGCCGGCGTCGCTTATTCCGAAAAACAACAACTATCGCTACGTGCTCATGCCCATAAAAATATAATTATGTTTGTTTCTCTTAGTCACATCATTCCCTCAATACTTAAGAAAAGAGGAATACAGAAAAAAACAGTGCTTCTTACCAAAAAAGAAGGCGCCAAGCGCGCGGTACGCGCGCCCAAGAGAGAATATTCACCAAAAAGATAAAATACACCCAACAGAGTTAAGAAGTTATCTTGATACCACCACACTATCGGTCCCCGTGTTGTCATATATATCGTAGGCGCGCACTAATACCGCATGGGAATCCCCGGAGAAAGAAGAAAGCGGCACGCGGGCTTCGTAAGGAAACTGAAAATCAGAGAAAAGAAGCGCCCCGTCCAGGTAAAAATCAACCTCTCTTATTTTAAATCGCGCAGACACCACCGCTTTTATATCGGTTTGATCGCCGACAATCCCAGACGGCACAGGAGAAACAATACTTATCCTTGGCGTATTTTCTTCCGTATGTACGTCGTCGTGTCCGGTTGGAGGAGCATCATAAGGAACCAGAAATGATTTGTTCTCATTTAACCACTCCGAGACGCCGCGCTCCCAATTGTCATATTGCGGGTCGTCGGAAGGGGTTTTTCTGGGGTCGCCGAGCGGATTGTTTTTATCCACATACTGCAAAATAGTGTGAATCTCCTTGTATGTTTTTTCCTCCGCTTTTTCGGGGGGGGTTTTTGAGGTAGCAAGTTTTCCAGAATCCTTATCTATACGCACCCTTGTCTCCGCAATATAATTGCCGTTAAGAACCGGTTTTTTACTTGCCATTGGTTCTGGGGGAGAGAAATGTTCCACTTCACGACCTCGAAGGAATCCCGACATGAATTCATGAAAGATGGGCCCTGCGGCCGCGATGCCCGCGCCGCCTTTTTCCATGGGGGCGCCGTCATTATTACCCACCCACACCGCTGCGGCCAGGGAAGGAGAATAGCCGACCACCCACGCATCTTTGTAATTTTGCGTAGTTCCGGTTTTCGCTGCGACCTCAAACCCGTCAAAGGAAAGAGGACCGTGCGCGCCGAAGATCGGCGCGCGCAGGTCGTTGCTTGAAAGGATGGCTGTTATAGTGCGGGCGACGTTTTTTTCAAGAACCTCCTTTTTTCGCCGCTTCCATTCTTCCTGTATTACGCCGCCCGCATCCTGTATTTTAAGAATGAAGGCCTTTTCGTTTCTTACGCCTTCGTTTGCAAATACTCCGTACGCGTAAGCCATATCAAACGGACTCACCTCGCCACCTCCAAGCACCAGAGAAAGGCCGATGCGCGACCTGTCTTGAAGCGTCGTAATTCCGAGATCGTGCGCAAGCCGTATCACGTCGTCTATTCCCGCAAGATACAACACCTTTACCGAGGGCACGTTCAGCGATTGTGCGAGCGCGCTTTTTGCCGATACAGGGCCGCGGAATTTGTCATCGTAGTTATTTGGGCTGTACGATTCTTCCGGGTTCGCCGAAAACTCCGTTTTGGCGTCAAATAACGCGGTTTCAGGAGGATATCCCTTTTTAAAGAACTCCGCGTACGCGAACGGCTTAAAAGAAGATCCCGGCTGTCTGTTTTTTGAAGTTGCCACGTTGTAATTCCCGTCATGCGCCACATCAAAATAATCGCGTGATCCAACCATGGCAAGAAGTTGACCGGTTTTCGGATCAACCGCGACGATTGCGGCATTTTTTGCGTGATATTTCTTTTCATTTTCTTTTCCGATTCGGGCAACGACTTCCTCAGCTTTTTGTTGCAGATCCCAGTCAAGCGTGGTGAAAACCTTCAGGCCAGCGTTTTCCACAAAGCTTACCCCGTATCTTTCCTCAAGATAATTTTTCACGTACATCACGAAATGCGGCGCTTTGATGCTTTCTTTTTGTCTCGCAAACACCAGGGGCTCCCCCTTCGCTTTTTTTACTTCTTCCGGCGTGGCAAAGCCGACCCGCTCCATCCGGTCAAGGATGTAATTTCTTCTTGTGATGAGTTCGTCCTTGTGTTCCCCGTACGGCGAGTAGCGACTGGGTGCTTTGGGGAGCGCCGCGAGCGCTGCGGCCTCGTTTAGGGTAAGGTCCGAGACACCTTTTTCAAAAAAGGTCTGCGCGGCTGACTCCACGCCATACGCATTTGAGCCGTATGGGATCTGATTGAGATAAAACGCAAAGATCTCCTCCTTGGTATAGCTTTTTTCTATTTTTATCGCCAGTAGCGCCTCCTTTATTTTGCGCGTAAGCGTGCGCTCCGACGTGAGAAAGGTATTTTTGACTAGTTGCTGTGTGATGGTGGACCCTCCCTGCGCAAAGTCCCAGCGCGTCACGTCCACGAGGAAGGCCCTGACGATGGATTTAAAATCTATTCCGCTATGCGTGTAAAAGTTGAAATCCTCAGCGACGATAGTGGCATCTTTTATCCAGCGGCTCATGCGGTCGAACGGCACCACCGTTCTTTTTTCTTCGCCGTGGATTTCATACAAAAGCACCGATCCGGTCCTGTCGTATATTTTTGTGGACTCAGATATTTTCAGCTGGCTTATGGCAAGAGGGTCGGGAAGGCGCTTCATTGTTGCCAGCACGAGGAATATTCCTGAAAAAACGGCTACCGCAAGCGCCACAAAAGAAAAAAGAACCACCCTTTTTAAGGCGCCACGCTTTTTTTTCCGAGCATATTTATAATTTTTGAGCCGAGGCATATGTAAAAAGTTATTCTAACACAAAAAACAGAAATATCAAGGCATAGAAGGGGTTGACAGCGTAATACGACCTGCTACAATAATCTCAAAATAAACCATTAAAGCGCTTTTGGCGCCACACACAAGCACCATGTACGAAAACGACTTTGAAGATGCCGCGGCAGAAAAGGTTGAGGAGAAAAAAGATCCCGAAGCGTGGGATGAAGAGGACGAGTTCAACGATATTGAGAAATTTGAGGTGGAAGAGGACAATGAAGAAGAGAAAGACGAAAACTACTAGACGCTAGAGCTCGCGCACAGCGCCGCAGCCACTGCATCCGCCGCATCATCTTGCGACGGACGCTCCTTTATATTAAAAATCGTTTGTATCATCCGCTGTACCTGTTTTTTGTCGGCTTTTCCATAGCCGCACACCGCCTGTTTTATTTGCGACGGCGTAAACTCAAGTATCCGCACGCCGCTTTTTTCACACGTTGCGAGAATCACGCCGCGCGCTTGCGCGACGCGAATTCCCGTTTTCACGTTTTTCGCGAAAAAAATCTCCTCCACGGCCGCGACGTCAGGACGATGTTTGTGTATAAGCGCCAAAAGTTCGCGTTCGATCGTCGCGAGCTTTTGGGGCACCGTATGTTGGGCCGAAGGGATGTGCATACAGCCGGATTCCACAAGAGAAAGCCCTACGCCGTCCTTTTGAACCACTCCGAATCCCACGCGCGTATCCCCGGGATCTATTCCCAAAATAATCATAGACCGCAACAATTAGTTTTCGAACTGTGCGCTTGAGTAAATTTCCTGCACGTCGTCGTTGTCATCAAGCGCTTCAAATAAATCCTCAACTTGTTTTTTCAACTGCGGGTCGCTGACCACAGTGACATTTTTTGGTTTATAGTCAAAGCCCGTTTTCTCCACCATAACCCTTTTTTCCTCCAGAAATTTTTTGACGCGATACAGATCTTCCGGCCTAGTAAGTATGGTGATGGCGTCGCTTTCCCCGCTTTGCACATCTTCCGCCCCCGCTTCAATGGCGAGCAATTCCAGGTCGGCGCGGTTTGCGTTTCCGACCGCGGCGACTATCTCGCCGTATTTTTCAAACAACCACATCACGGACCCCGGTGTCGCCATAGTACCGCCATGCGAAGAGAGCAGGTGGCGGATTTCCTGCGAAGTCCGATTACGCGAATCGGTGATGGCATCGATGATAAGCGCGACTCCGCCGGGTCCGTATCCTTCAAATTGGATTTCCTGAAGTTGGTCGCCCCCTCCTCCCGAATATTTTTTTATGATGCGCTGTATGTTTTCGGAAGGCATATTTACCTCTTTTGCTTTTTCCAGCGCGAGCCGCAACGCCAAATTCGTATCGGGGTTTGACCCTTTTTCTTTTACCGCTACGCTGATCATCCGCGATATCTTTGAGAACGCTTTTGCCTTTTTCGCGTCAGTAAGGGCCTTTTTATGCTTGATGGTGCTCCACTTCGAATGTCCGGACATATTATAGTAATAATCCTTGTTTATCCTTGTCGTGGTAAGGAATGCCGAGGTGTTCGTAGGCGTGTTTGGTCGCGATTCTTCCTTTCGGGCTTCGGGAAAGAAAACCGATTTGCAGAAGATATGGCTCGTAGACGTCTTCTATGGTCTCCACTTCTTCGGAAGTGGATGCCGCGACGGATTTGAGCCCTACCGGCCCGCCACCGTATTTGGTGATGATCGCCTCAAGAATGCGAACGTCGGTTGTTTCAAGACCGATTGCGTCAACCTCTAGCACCGCTAGCGCTTTTTGAGCGACAGCACGCGTGACGGGGGTCATATTATGAACCTGGGCGTAATCGCGCACACGTTTTAAAATCCTGTTTGCCACGCGTGGCGTGAAGCGCGAAGCCCGCGCGATGGTTTTCACGGCGTCGTCGTTGACACGCGCTTTCAAAAGCGCCGCCGACCGCCGGATGATGCGCTCTATTTCCTCTTCCCGGTAAAAATCAAGCCGGTGGGTTGCGCCGAACCGGGAACGGAACGGAGAAGAAAGTAGTCCCGCGCGCGTGGTGGCGGCGATGATGGTAAAGCGGGGGAGATGGAGCTGGATCGTTTTTGCGGAAGGTCCTTTGCCCAAAATAATATCAAGCGTACTTGATTCCATCGCGGGGTAGAGCATTTCTTCCACCACTTTATGGATGCGGTGCGCCTCATCGATAAAAAGCACGCCGCCTTCTTCCATGTTGGTTAAGATGGCAGCAAGGTCACCCGCTTTTTCAATGGCGGGACCGGAAGTAACTTTCATAGTTGTTCCCATTTCTCTTCCGACAAGATGGGCAAGCGTGGTTTTTCCTAACCCCGCGGGGCCGTATAACAGGACGTGCTCGATCGGTTCGCCCCGCTTTTGGGCGGCCTCAATGAGGATACGGAGGTTGTTCTTTATCTTTTCCTGTCCGATATACTCATCCCAACGCGAAGGTCTGAGCGCTAAGTCGAGCGTTACATCGTCTTTTTTAAGCACATCCCCGCTTGACATAAAAAGAAAATTTGATTACTATTTGGACTTGTCCCACACCAGAACCTGCGGTTCGGTACGGGACTGCGCCGTTGTTTCGCTTGTAATGCGCGCTTTTTCTTTCCCTCCGATCCGCCGATGCTTTCAGTTCTTGGTGCGGGGCTTGTTGTTGCTTTTTGGAGGGGTATTGACAAAATATAAACATTTTGTTATATTTACGCAGTTCATAAAAAAACCCACCAACCTGTAGGCAATTAAGGTTTCCATGCCTTAATATGGGAATACATCTCAGTTTCGGGTAGTTTGGTTCCGACTAGTCTACTCCTCGGATGTATTCTCTCCCTCTGACCTTGAGCCAGAGTTCCTTGCCTACAGGTTCGTGGGTTTTTGCTTTTTAGTCAAGCGCGCGACTATCCGGCAACCGCCTCAACTTCTTCAACGGTGGTGATCCCCCCCAGCGCTTTCATAAAACCATCCTGTTTTATGGACACCATTCCTTTGCGTTGCGCCATCTCCCGCAATTGCGACTGGATCGGGCTTGATACGATGACCTTTTCCGACTCCTCGTCCACACGGAACATCTCATACAGGCCCACCCTCCCTTTATATCCGGTGTTGTTGCACAGTTTGCATCCGGAGGGCCGCGCAATAGTTGTCTGATCATCAACGCGGGGAGGAGGGATTCTGACAGGAAGATCCGCGAACGCCAGTTTGAATTTCGCAAGCTCCTCTTTTGTAAGAGGGCTTTTTTGCGAGCAGTGTTCGCATACTCTGCGGACCAGCCGCTGAGCGATGAGCAGATTTACCGCCGGCGCGATGATGGAAGGGCTTAACTTCATGTCAATGAGCCGCAGTATGGCGCTTGGCGCATCATTCGTATGTAGTGTAGAAAAAACAAGATGACCCGTCAAGGCGGCGTGCAGAGCGATATCCGCCGTTTCCATGTCGCGGATTTCCCCGACCAAGATGACATCCGGGTCTTGGCGCAAAATGGAGCGCAGGCCGGATGAAAAGCCGTACCCGCCCGCCGGATTGACCTGGCTCTGCGAGATTCCCTCCACGTGATATTCAATGGGGTCTTCAATGGTGATGATTTTTACCTCGGATGTGTTGATTTTTTTCAAAAACGCGTAGAGCGTCGTTGTTTTTCCCGATCCCGTCGGTCCGGTCACGAGGATAAGGCCGTTGGGACGCTTCAATTCCTCTTTCACCACCTCAAGGTCATAGTCCAGAATGCCAAGTTTTTCAAGCGAAATGGCGATGGTCTTCGGATTGAGAATTCTCATCACGAGCGATTCTCCGTTGGGGCCGGGAAGCACCGAAGTGCGCACCTCGATTGATTTGTTTTGCGATACAATGGAGAATCTGCCGTCTTGCGGCGCATCCACGACGTTGAGCTTCATTTTGGAGAGCAGTTTGATGCGGCTCGCAAGCAAGGCATACATTTTTTTATCCAGCGATGCGACTTCCTGCAGAACGCCGTCAATGCGGAAACGTATGGTAGTACGATCCTCCTGCGGCTCCACGTGTACGTCGGAGCTGTCCAGGGAGAGCGATCCCGCAATGAGCAGTTCAAGCACCGCGGTGGCGTTTTTGAGCGCGGCGCGGAGATACACGTCTTTGAAATCGTCCACGTAGTGTATTTCTTTTTGGAGCTTTTCAAGATTTTCCGGAGTAATTTCAATGACCCCCGTTACATCTTCTTTTTCTTTGGGGAGGAGGGAATAAAATCCCCACGCTTTCTCTAGGCCGTGCTGAGACACCAGAAAGAGGTCCACGATAAGACCCTTGTTTTTCATGTTTTCAACCGCAAGCATCGTGTGCGGGTCCTTCGGATTTTTTACCGCGACTTTCAGATTTGAGCCGAGTTTTTGTATCACGGCGAGACGAGAGCGCCTGGCACTTTCTTCATCCATGAAAGTGAGCGTTTCCATGTTGATCGTTTGTTTGGAAAGGTCTATATAGGGAATACCGACTTTTTCCGCAAGGCGCTGGGCGGCGTCCTCTTCTTCCTTTTTACGGAGCTCGTCGAACTTTTCTCTCTGCTTTTTTTCCTCAAATGAGTGCTCGGTAGACATAACAATGATGCCTTTATCATACAGCCAAGCGCAAAAAACGCAAAACCCACGCAATTTATACCAGCGACTGAAAAACGGAAATGAGCGGCGCGAGCAGATAATCAAACCATGTTTTTTTGTGCATAGAGGGGTCAAACACCACGCAATTTTGTTTCCATGCGCCGATGATTCCGCCGAGTTCCCGCACCATTTGTTTATCTCGGAAGAATATGCCGGCTTCCACGTTATAACCGAAAGAAAGCGGATCAATGTTTTGCGAGCCGACCGCCCCTTCCGTATCGTCAATCAGCATCGCTTTTGCGTGGTTCATGTTTTTGTGCAGATAAAACACCACGCCCATCCGCTGGAGCTTGAGCACATAAAAATAATTGACTCGGTTGAAAATCCAATGGTCGGTGCGTCTGGGCACCAAAATACTCACGAGCGCGCCTCGCAATACCGCCTGATGGAGCGCGGCAAACAGCCATCGGCGCGGCGCGAAATACGGCGTCACAATAACGACGCTTTTTTGCGCGCTTGCCAGTTTTTCCTGATAGCGCTTTTTAAGCAGAAGGTCTCCGCTGCTTTGCCGATGCTGTAAAAACCACATCCGCGTTTTTTTGAAAATGTTTTTTTTATGATAATACGCAAGAATGTTCGGGTCTTTCCCTCCGCATATCCGATAGTTTTTTGCAAAAGAACGGACAATGCTTTTTACCATGCGGCCGGTGAAGCGAACCTGCAAATCGTTCCATTTTTGGAACAGCTTATGAATGTTCACGCCGCCCAGAAATGCCGTTTTCTCATCCACCACCAATACTTTCTTATGCATGCGCCGAAGCCAATAGCTGAAAAACAATACCTCCGCTCCCGCCTTCTTTATTTTTTCAATTGTCTTGGAGTCCAGCTCCTGGCTCCCAAAAGAATCCACAATGATCTTAACCGCAATCCCTTCCCTCGCTTTTTGCGCCAATAGTTCAAAAAAATTATATTTATCGGTGTTGTCGATGAATATATACATTTCAAGGAAAATTGATACGCGCGCGCCAGAAATCGCTTCAAGCATCGCCCCCCATGCTTTTTCCGAAGTGGTATAGAAGGTGTAGTTCATTGATTATGAGGAAAGCCCAATCTTTTATTCGTGTCTTGCATAGTAGCAAGTCCGGCTTTCATTGTCACCAGAGGCCTGTTTTGGTAGAATGCGTGGTGGTATCGCATGAAAACTGACATGACTACTTTTCCGCCGACACTTGTAAAAATACACCAAAAAGCGATGTGGCCGATTATGCGCGCGATTCTCCGCATTTTCACGCGATACGAAGTGCGCGGCGCAGAGCACCTTAAAGGCCTCACGGGCCCTCTTATTATTGTGGCCAATCATAAGAGTAAATACGATGGTTATTTTATCGGCGCGAGCGTGCCGTTTGCATCGGCGCTGTTCCCGATTTATTTCATGACCGATTCTTGGTATATGGAACGCCCGATCCTCGGCGCCTATCTCCGTTCAATAGGCGATTTCCCTGTGTATGAAAAAGTGGGGCTTGACCGGTCGCTTGAAATTGCGACGAAGCTTCTTGAAGAAGGCCGCGTTGTCTGTATCATGCCGGAGGGGAAGTTGTATCGCCAAGACGGCATTGCCGAAGGCAAGATTGGGGCCGCCGCGCTTGCGCTCCGCACGGGAGCGCCCATTCTCCCGATGGCGATAAAAGGCGGGCACGCATTCAACGAGCTGACTTTTTTTCTTGGACGGCATTCGTTGCGCGTCGCGTTCGGAGCTCCTTTCGCGCTTCACCCCGCAACTGTTGAAGGCAACGACCAGTTTGCATATTATCAAAAACAAACCGAAATAATCATGGAAAAAATCAAGGCGCTCTATGATGCGCTGTGACGGTTTTTGGCGTGGCAATCTTTTATGAATAAATGGGATAACATTTTTTTGGAAGGAACAACATTCGGTCCGCTGAACGAAATATTCTTAAGTGCCCTTTTGGAAGCGGTTCAGAAACATATCAGAGTGACAGCTAAAGAAATTATTGATTTGGGCTACGGGGACGGAGACGCGCTGGTTCGATTTGCAAAACGGAGATTTAAGGTTGTTGGATTTGACTTTTCCGAGGTCGCTCTCGCAAAAGCTCGGCAAAGATTAGATGATGCAAAAATTACAAACATTGATCTGCGCTTAATAGATCTTGAGGAAATGATCGTCCAAGATAAGACCGATATTGTTCTCTGTAAGCTTACCTATGCGTTCGTGGAAAACAAAGAAAGGTTTTTGAAAAATGTCAAAAATCTCATGAAAGATAACTCCGTTTTCATACTCATAACCCCCGTTTTGCATAAAGGAGTTGAGTATTTTAAAGAAGATAAGCCAGGCATAGCCGTGGATTTTGATGAGACAAAAGATGTGCTTGCCAATCATTTCTCAAAAGTTGAAGTATTCCACCACAACTATCTTGGCGCAAGGGTGGATGTAACAACATTTTTGTGTTTCGCGTGATCAGAGTGGACTCGCTTCCGCGATTCGTATTTTCATTGTACCCCGCGCCTGTTTTTGGTATGCTGGGAGAGTCAGCGACGAAGCCGCATTTTTAATGAAAGCAATCACCAGAATATTCAATGATTTGTTCGTTCAGTATTTTCCCGCGCGCAAGAAGCCGGAGATTGATTTTGCTTTTCTTTTGCATTCGCGCTATACGTCGGCTCCATTCATTGAGTGTTGAGGGTGTTTATGGGATAGCAAGAGCAATCGTTTTATATAAATATTCTCTTTAGCGTCGAAATCGCTAAATTGTTTTGGGAGCTTGTTTTGTTTGATGAGCCAGGGCAGTAAGAATTCCGTATTGCGTTGCTTGGTTTTAATGTGCCTAAGCCATCTGAGTGTTTTTCGAAGAATTCGTCCATCTAAGAGCGCCTCGGAGATGCTGAGCTTGCGTAGAAAAAGCTTCGCTTGAGTTGCTTGCTTTCGGGGTCCCTCAAGGAGAACCCTTCCCTGAACGTAATAGGCGTAGAATAGTTCCTTCCTCTTCTCGTATATGATTTCTTTCGGCAATCCCGAGGCAAGCGTGTATATGAAGTATTCGTGCATAAGTCGTGTTACGCGTTCAATATACGGCCCCATGAAATTAACCGCCGAAATACTTGTTTGATGCGGTGCATGAAAAAAACTGGTAGCGTCAGCATCAAGCACGCCACCGCTTGTAAATGCTTGCACAAAACAATTATATTTAGTTAATTGGTTTGTTTCTTTTGGAAGAAGTGGTAGCGCCCGTCCTGTGGCAAGACTCCACAAACTAAGCTTCCTATCTCTCGGATTATTGCAATTACTTTCTTTCTCACGCGCATACGCTTTGAGTTCTCGCCGCGAGAAGATTGTTGAATCGCCGAATTTTATACCGCGACACGCTATAGAACGATATGCTTCCATGAAGATAAGAGGATTAGGGGACTTAAGAAGGGAAATGGTTTTAGCGGCAGTCAGCGTATTGAAATATAACGACCGAAGCGCGCGAAATTGAGCAGATGCATACATCGGGCTTCCAAGCGCCTTTACTGTTTCTCGTTGAAATATCCTAGGGTTTTCTGCAAGTACAGTGATTGGTTGGAACCATCCGTGTTGGGGTCGGCGAATATTCCAGATCGGATAGAGTCGTGTACCAATCATGTATACAAGACCATGTTTCATTAGGCCGGCAATTGCTGTTGCAGTTTTTTGACAGTCTTCGCGCCTGATTTTAAGAATCAGGTGTCCCTTGCTACCAAATCTGCCAAGTAGCGCTGTTGCTGTGATAAGTTTTCTGGCGAAAAACGTCCATTCGGGAAAGTGGGAGGCATCAAGATTTAATATCCTGATTTCTTTGCACAAACGTTTACTATTTTTATTTCTACAGAAAGAATCTTCAAACACCCGTTGTTCTAATTGTTCCATCTCACCCGCAATAATTTTAAGTTTAATACGGGCTTCGTATTTTTGGATGTTTTCATTATCCATTTGGCGACAGAATGTGTGCGCCAGCTTACCGTTTTTAATGATTGGTCGCAATAATTTCACCCCATTTTTATTTTTCGCTAGCACGGGTATCTGATGCGGAAGCTCAGTACTGAAACCACTTTGTTCTAATACGTTTTTTATTTTTTGAAGAAGAACAGTTGTTTTTCGCGCTCCGAGTTTAGGAGCGTAAAGTGTTGGCATGTCAACATCTGAGGAACCGTCTCGCATTGCGGTACCGTAGAAAAATGAACACGGTTTCGCATAAAGATTTATATGGTTTTTCTTTTGCAGTGAGGTAATCA
>JACQDT010000023.1 GCA_016200965.1 Candidatus Azambacteria bacterium
AGCTGTGCTCTACTACCGGGGAAGCGCTTCGCCCAAAACGGAGTGTGGCTATTCGCCACTCGCGCTTCGCTTGTTATTCTGTTGCAAAAATGGGGCGGGGTAAGATTTTGTATCCCCCTCACTTGGGTCTCGAACGAAGCATCTGTGTAATACACTATGACTGCCACATGTTCGATGGACCAAGTGAGGGGGACAAAGCCCTTATTTTTTATTCCTTCTGCTCATGATTAATCTGCTGGACAGCTTCTTTCTCCTTCTTGTCTTCTTGCCAAGCGCATGCTTACCCCATTTTGTCTTCGGATACGGAAGGCCGATGGACTGGCGCCCCTCCCCTCCTCCATGCGGATGGTCCACCGGATTCATCGCGGAACCGCGCACCGTCGGGCGGATGCCGCGCCAACGCGACGCACCCGCTTTCCCCAAACTGACAAGATTATGCTCGGCATTGGAAAGTTCACCTATGGTCGCCAAACACCGTGAAAGCACCTTACGTGATTCGCTGGAAGGCATCAACAACTGCGTGTACGCCCCTTCATGAGCCATGATCTTCGCCGCCGATCCAGCTGAACGCGCGATCTGTCCTCCTTTGCCCGGCTCAAGCTCTACATTATGCACGAAAAATCCGAGAGGAACCCTCACCAACGACGTGCGATTGCCTTCGGTAAGCGGCGCGCTTTCGGACGTCACTATCGTATCTCCCGTTTTTATGTTTTTTGACGCGAGCACATACCGCCTTTCGCCGTCGCGATACAGCGCGAGCGCGATGAACGCGGAACGGTTCGGGTCGTATTCCAAAGACAGTATTTTTGCGGGAATATCAATCTTATTCTGCATGAAATCAATTTCTCGGTACAAGCGCTTGCTTCCCCCGCCTTTGTGCCGGGTGGTGATCCGTCCCTTCTTGGACCGTCCCATCCTCCTTTTGCGGCCGAACGTCAGCGCTTTCTCCGGCTCCTTTTTGGTGAGCACTGAATAATCGGTTATCACGCGCTGTCTCTGCCCTGGTGTGGTTGGTTTGAGCGTTTTCATCATAATGGTTTACTCCTTATACACCAATGTCTATTTTCTCCCCTTCTTTGAGGGTTACCATCGCCTTTTTGAATCCCGGCACCCTTCCTTCATGCGCTCCGACCATGATCTTCTTTGAAGGCATGTTTACAACATTCACGTTTGTTACCGTAACGGAAAATTTCCGCTGGATCGCTTTTTTCACTTCGCTCGCGGTCGCGCGGCGATCCACTTTAAACACATACGTGTTATATAAGGCCTGGAGCGCCGATGTTTTTTCCGTCACATACGGATGCACCACCAAAGAACCCGACTCCGCGCTTTGCGCTTTCGCCGAAGCCGAGAAAGAACCGCCCTCTTTTTTCGGGGATTCCTTCTTTGCGGATATCTTTTTCACGGACGCGCCTTTCTTTTGCTGTTCATCCTGTGAAAATGTCTTTTTGATAGTTCCGATAATGGACATGGCCGTTTATTTTACTTTGGTATAGGTGCGCTCGATTATTTCAATCGCATCTTTGGACATGACTACAAAAGCATAGGACATAAGATCATACGCGTTCAAACTGTCCGCTGAAATCACCTTTGCGTGCGGAAGATTTCGTATCGCAAGCGTGACGTTCCGGTCCGCTTTCGGCACGATAACCAGCACCTTTTTGTGAAGCGGCGCTTCAAAGACAGAGGAAAGGAATGTGCGGATGATTTCCGCCATTATCTTCGTTTTTGGCTCCTTCATTGAAATAGCGTCTATCACCGCGAGCTCCCTGTCTCTCACTTTTGAAGAAAGGATCATGGATAGCGCTTTTTGTTTTTGTTTTTTATTTATTTTGAGCGTAAAAATCCGCGTGTTTTTCGGACCGAACGTCACCCCACCGCCCTTCCATATGGGAGAACGCGTGGAACCGTGGCGCGCGCGGCCCGTTCCCTTCTGCGCCCACGGTTTTTTGCCGCCGCCTCGCACGTCGCCTCTTCCCTTCGTATGCGCGAGCACCGCTCTGGCATTGGCGCGATGCGCTACCAGCGTCTGATGCACTACATCGGCATTGAAAGGAACCTTGAACACGCGATCCGGGAGATCGTATGTTCCTGCTTTTTCCGCCTTTTGATTGTAGAGCGGGGTTTTCATGCTTTTATTTCCATCAAGGCTCCGTTCTTTCCGGGTATTGCGCCTTTGATTGCGATAAGATTATTCTCTTTGTCCACTTTCATGACGGTAAGTCCCTCAACCGTCCTGCGATCGCCGCCCATGCGTCCGGCCATGCGCGTCCCCTTGATGACGCGCTGGGGCCATGTCGCCCCGATAGAACCCGGCTCCCGCAAGCTGTGTTTCTGGCCGTGACTCGCCGGACCTCCTCCGAAATTATGCCGCTTCACCACGCCCTGAAATCCCTTCGCTTTGGTGACGCCGGACACTTCCACTTCATCACCCTCGGAGAAAATGGACACATCAATGGAATCACCCACCTTTTTGTCGGAAGCGCCTTTGACCCTGAATTCCTTCAGGACCGCGAACGGCGCATGGCCGCGAAGATGGCCCGTTTCTGGTTTGTTCGTCCGCTTGCGCGCGCCGCACCCTATCTGCACCGCGTCATAGCCGTCTTTTTCTTTCGTGCGCACGAATGTCACGATACAGGGTTTGACCTCCACTAATGTAATGGGCACCGCGCTCCCTTGCGCATCGTATGCCTGCGTCATCCCCACTTTATTTCCAAGAATGAATTTATCTTTTGCCATGGTGTTTTATTGTATTCTGCTTTGCATTCCAAAACGATATTTTTTGTGCGCCTCCCTTTTGAGTGCGCGAGCAGAAAATAATTTTTGTTGGCTTCCCCGCTTTGGGTCCGACCTAGCAAAAATTGTTTTCTGTCGCGCACAGCCACAAGGTTCCCACTGCCAGCCCGATACAAAAAATATCGTTTCGTCATTCACAATTCTATAGACAAAATGGGCTTTCGCCCATTTTGTGTGCGTCGTAACGCTTGTGACGATTGCGTGGTTATATCATCTTGATCTCAATATCCACTCCCGCAGGCAAATTCATATTGGTTAACGCGTCTATGACCTTCGGATTAGGATTTGAAATGTCGATTATCCGCTTATGCATCCGCATCTCATAATGCTCGCCCGAGCTTTTGTGCACAAAGGTTGAACGGTTCACCGCATATCGCTTGATCTCCGTCGGAAGAGGCACGGGGCCTGAAATCGTCACTCCCTGCCGCTCGGCCGCTTCCACGATTTGCCGCGCGCTATTGTCGATGATCTTATTATCGTACGCCTTTATTTTGATTCTCAACTTTTGTATCTGTGTTTCTTTCATTGCCATATATAATCACACTGCCAAGCTTACAATGTTCCGCCGCTTAATTTAGGCAATTATCTTCACCACCACTCCCGCGCCCACCGTTTTGCCGCCTTCGCGGATCGCAAAACGCTGTTTCTCTTCAAGCGCCACCGGAGCAATAAGTTTGATCTTCACATTCACCGTGTCTCCGGGAATGACCATCTCGGCGCCTTCGGGAAGCGTCACTTCTCCCGTCACATCGGTCGTGCGGATGTAAAACTGCGGTTTGTAGCCGGCAAAAAACGGGGTGTGGCGTCCGCCTTCTTCCTTGGTGAGGATGTACACCTCCGCCTGAAATTCGGTGTGCGGCGTGACGGAACCCGGCTTTGCAAGAACCTGCCCGCGCTCCACGTCTTCCTTCTTCAAGCCGCGCAGAAGCACGCCGGCGTTGTCGCCCGCTCTCGCTTCATCCAACTGCTTGTTGAACATCTCAATGCCGGTCACCACCGTCTTTTGCGACGGACGCAAACCGATGATTTCCACTTCTTCGTTCACCTTGATCTGTCCCCGGTCCACTCTGCCGGTCACCACGGTGCCGCGGCCTTCAATGGAAAACACGTCTTCCACCGCCATCAGAAACGGCTTGTCCAGATCACGCACGGGCTCGGGGAAATAATTATCCATTGCCTTGACGAGTTCAAGCACTTTTTTCACCCACTCATCGTCTTTTGAAGTCGCCTGAAGCGCCTTCAAACCGGAACCCTTGATAATCGGCGTCTTTTCTCCGTCATAGCCGTATTTGGTCAACAGCTCGCGAACTTCCACTTCCACCAAATCCACGAGTTCCTGGTCATCCGCCATATCAATCTTGTTCAAAAACACGATGAGCGCGGGAACGCCAACTTGGCGCGCAAGCAAGATGTGCTCTCTGGTTTGGGGCATCGGCCCTTCCGACGCCGCCACCACCAGCACCGCACCGTCCATCTGCGCCGCTCCGGTGATCATATTCTTGATGTAGTCGGCATGGCCCGGCGCGTCAATGTGCGCATAGTGCCGTTTTTCCGACTCGTATTCAGAATGATGCAACGCGATGGTTATACCGCGCGCCTTTTCTTCAGGCGCCGAGTCGATCTGATCCACGCTTTCCACGCGCGCCTTCATGCCCACGAGATTAAGCGAGTGCAAAATCGCCGCAGTCAGGGTCGTCTTACCATGGTCCACGTGACCGATGGTCCCCACGTTCATGTGGGGCTTGGTCCGTTCAAACTTTTCCGCCATACCCAGTAGTAGAACTTTGACCGATGGTTGTAAACCATCTTCATCAAAGTCAATACATTAATTATTATCCGCATATTCCCAGCAAGAACTTTTTGTTTGGCACAGCCAAACCAGTCAAAGTTTCACTACTGGGCATATGTTTTTATTATTATTTAATTACAAATTAAACCGTTCGCCTGAAAACAGGATAGTCATAGTGTAAACAAAGACGCTTAAAATGTCAATAACTCGCCGGAAAACGGCTAAAACGGCAGATCTTCAAGATTCATGTCGCGTATTCCCTCCTCCGCGGGCCGTTGTGCAGACCCGGCGGACGCGCGCATTTCCTTTTCCCTGTCCAGCGCGTCAAGCACCGATTTGATCCCCGCGTCATCTTCGCCAGCCGCACTTCCTTCATTCTCCGCGCCGGAATCATGCGCGATCATTTTTTGGATCAAACTCGCGTCATCAATGGGAGACGCCTCCCGCAAAGGGCTTAACCGGCTCATTCTTTCGTTTTCGCGCGCTACCCGCTCGAATTCCTCGAATGGAACCACCACGTAGCTCGGCTTTCCGTTTTCCATCACCACCACTCCTTTTTTCAGCGTCTGCAATATTTTTTTGACTTCATCGAACATATTATTTCGTTTTTCCCGCGATAATCTCATCCGCGACGTTTTTGGGCACTTCTTCGTATGTGGAAAACTCCATGGAGAACGATGCTCTTCCCTCGGTCATGGAGCGGATCTGGGTGGAATAGCCGAACATTTTTGCAAGCGGCACCTTCGCGACCACCACCTTCATATTGCCCCGGTCCTCTATGCTTTCTATTTTTCCTCGTTTCGAGTTGAGATCTCCCGTCACATCGCCCATGAATTTCGCCGGAGTAATGCTCGCTACCTTCATGATCGGCTCCAAAATGACCGGATTGGCCCTTCGCACGCATTCCTGCACCGCCATGGAGCCGGCGATTTTGAACGCGGCCTCCGACGAGTCCACCTCGTGATACGATCCGTCATAGATAATAACACGGACGTCTTTGATCGGATACCCCGCGACGACCCCCCTGTCCAGCGCTTCTTTGACGCCTTTCTCCACGGCAGGCACGTATTCCTGCGGCACCGCGCCTCCTTTCAATTCGCTTTCAAATTCAAAACCGGCGCCGCGCTCAAGCGGCTCAATCCGCAGCCGCACATGCCCATACTGGCCTCTGCCGCCGGACTGCCGGATGTATTTTCCTTCCGCTTCCGCTGATTTGCGTATGGTTTCCTTATACGCCACCTGCGGCGTGCCGACGTTTGCGCTCACGCCGAATTCGCGGAACATGCGATCCACGATGATTTCAAGATGCAATTCGCCCATGCCCGAAATGATGGTTTCGGTTGTTTCATGGTCAACGTGGACCCGGAACGTCGGGTCCTCGTCTCCGAGCCGGCGAAGCGCAAGCGACATTTTTTCCTGATCCGCTTTCGTTTTCGGTTCAATGCGGATGGAAATGACGGGTTCCGGAAACACTATTTTCTCCAAAATGATGGGATGTTCTTCGTCGCACAGCGTGTCCCCCGTCGTGGTGCTTTTGAGTCCCACCGCCGCGCCGATTTCCCCCGCGTAGATCTCATCCACCTCTTCGCGCTGGTTCGCGTGCAGGCGCAAGATGCGGGAAATGCGCTCTTTCTCTCCCTTGGTGGAATTGTATACGTATGATCCCTTGGTGAGTATTCCCGAATACACGCGGAAGAACGCAAGCGAGCCGACGAACGGATCGGTCGCTATTTTAAACGCAAGCGCGGAAAACGGCTCGCTGTCTAACGGCTTGCGGACGATTTCTTTATCGGTTTCAGGGTCAATACCGGTCACCGCGCCTCTGTCGGACGGCGAAGGAAGATAATCAACCACTGCGTCAAGGACCAGCTGGACCCCTTTGTTTTTCAGCGCGGAGCCGCACAAAATGGGGTTGATAAGACCCGCGATAGTTGATGTACGTATGGATTGCTTCAGCTCGACGACGGAAATCGCTTCCCCGTTTAAATATTTTTCCGTGAGCGTGTCGTCTTCCCCGGCGACCCGGTCAAGCAGTTCCTCGCGGTATTTTTTCGTCCGTTCTTTGTGAGCATCCGGAATGGGCCCTCGGTCCATCTTTTCTCCGTGTTCTCCGGAAAAGGAAATGAACTGTTCAGTGATCAGATCGATGACGCCCTCAAATTTCTCTTCCGCGCCCACGGGAATTTGGACCGGCACCGCCTTGGGGTTCAGCCGCTCATGAATGGACGCGACGTCTTTTTCCCAATCCGCGCCCGTGCGGTCGAGCTTATTGATGAAACACACGCGGGGCACTTTGTATTTGTCTGCCTGATGCCATACCGTCTCCGATTGCGGCTCCACGCCCGCTACTCCGTCGAACACCACCACGCCGCCGTCAAGCACGCGCAAGGAACGCTCCACTTCCACGGTGAAATCCACGTGTCCCGGCGTATCAATGAGGTTGATCCGATGCTCCATCGCTTTATCCCCTTTGGCCCATGTCGGCGTCCAAAAACAGGTCGTCGCGGCGGCGGTGATGGTAATCCCCCGTTCGCGCTCCTGCTCCATCCAGTCCATCACCGTGTCTCCCGTGTGCACTTCGCCTATTTTGTGCGCCACGCCGGTATAAAACAGCACGCGCTCGGACATGGTCGTTTTCCCCGCGTCAATGTGGGCTATGATTCCGATATCACGGACTTTTTCAAGAGGATATTTTCTCACCATAAAACAAAAAAATCGCGTGCGCGAACTAAAAATAAAAAACTAAAAAATAGGGAGATCTTTCATGCGCGTAACTACCATGAAAAATGCGCAAATGCCTTGTTTGCTTCCGCCCCCGCACTACAACTTCGTTGAGTGCGGGACTCCGCGCCTTTTATTTGAAATACATTTTTGTGGGCGCTACGCATTCTTGATGCTTTACCAAGAAAAGTGGGCAAATGCTTTATTGGCCTCTGCCATTCTATGGGTGTCTGTCTTTTTTCTGATCGCGGTGCCTTCGTTTTTCGTCGCAAGGAGTATTTCTTCTGCCAATTTCAACGCCATCGGCTTTCCCTTTTTCGCGCGCGACGCGTCAATAAGCCAGCGGAATGCAAGCGCCATGCGCCGCTCCCCTCTCACTTCGCGGGGCACCTGGTAATTCGCTCCGCCGATGCGGCGGGACTTCAGTTCCACAAGCGGAGATACGTTTTTAAGCGCCATGTCGAACATCTCTATCGGATCTTTCTTGCTTTCTTCCTTGACCTTCTCCAGCGCGCCGTACACCACCTTTTCGGCAACCGTTTTTTTGCCGTCTTTCATTATGGCGTTGATGAACTTCGCCAACACGGGGTTGCTGTAGACGTAGTCCGGTTCTATTTCCCTTTTATAGTTTGCTTTTTTCCTCATATTTCCTTATTTGTCTTTCTGTTTTCCTTATTATGCCTTTTTGGGGCGCTTCGCGCCGTACTTTGATCTTCCCCGATTCCGTTTTTCCACGCCGGTAGTGTCAAGCACGCCGCGCACGATGTGATACCGCACTCCGGGCAAGTCCTTCACCCGTCCCCCGCGTATCATCACCACCGCATGTTCCTGCAAATTATGGCCTTCGCCGGGAATGTACGCGGTTACTTCCATGCCATTGGTAAGGCGCACCCTCGCCACCTTTCTCAATGCGGAGTTCGGTTTTTTCGGGGTGATGGTCTTGACAACGGTGCACACGCCGCGCTTGAACGGCGACGTATGGAATTTCGGCCTGTTTTGAAGCACGTTGAAACTGCGCTCAAGCGCGGGCGATTTGGACTTTCTTGAAGGATTTCTCCTTTTTCTCCTGACAAGTTGATTGATGGTCGGCATAAAATATCAAAAACGAATGTACGTAAGATTACCAAATGAAACGCGGAAAGTCAACCCCGTTACAATCTTACCATGATCTTTTTCCGTTTAACGCAGACAGGCGAAGCCGCTTCGCTAGAAAACTTTCTCCAGTTGGGAATGTCACGATAAGATTGCAACGGGGTCAGCACGCGCCCTCACATTACAGCCCCGCAAACGCTAAATTGAATATAGGCAGTTGAAAAACAAGAGAAAAAAGATACACAAAAAGCGCGATGAGATAGCCAACCGCATCGGTGAGAAACACCAGCGCGATGAGGATAAAGAACCCCCACTGCTCCATAAGGGGCGCAAACCGTTCAAAGGCGCGCGGAGCCATGCTTTCAAACACCCGATACCCGTCAAGCGGCGCGATGGGGATAAGATTGAATATGAAAAGCGAGAGGTTGATATACACCAAAAACGCGAGAAATTTCACGAGATAATTAAACGGGTCAACCGCCGAAAACGCAAACAGCGCTTTAAGCATAAAGGCGCACGCTACGGCGAGCCCGATATTCGTAAGGATTCCCGCGAACGAAACCAAAAACCGCCCGAGGTTGCCTTTGCGCACCCGCCCGAGATCAATGGGCACCGGTTTTGCCCATCCGAACCCCACAAGCAAAAGCAGGACGGACCCCAGCACATCCAAATGCGCAAGCGGGTTAAGGGTGAGCCGCCCCGCCCTTTGCGCGGTAGTGTCCCCCAATTGGAACGCCGCAAACCCGTGCGAAAATTCGTGCGCGGTAATCGCGATAAGCAACGCGGCGAACCACGGAATGATAAGCGCGGGGTCGTTTTCAAAAAGTTTAAATAAAAGCATTTCTCAATGTTAGCAAAGTATTGCGTATTTTGAAAGGATGTGATAGGTTATTAGTCATTAGTTATTTGTTGAAACTATGCCACGAATGTGCCAACTCTGCGGAAAAACCTCGACGCTTGTGATGATGCGAAGAAAGCTCCGCGGCAAATACAATCCAACGGAAAAAAGAAGGAAATACCCCAACATTCAAACGGCGCTTATTGACGGCGCCCGCACAAGAGCGTGCGCGCAGTGCATCCGCACCACGCACAAAACGAAAAAATAGCGTCGCAGTTTTCCCTTCCCTCCCCGCGCACGCGCGGGGTTTTGGTTTTGATGTGATATAATAATGCAGTTCCGGGACGTAGTATAATGGTAGTACGCGAGGCTGGGGGTCTTGCAGCCCGGGTCCGATTCCCGGCGTCCCGACAAAATTTGATACATATAAAATCATGACCATCAAAAAATATCTTCATTCGTGCCTTTTAGTGGAAGAGAACGGGAAAAAACTGCTTATTGACCCGGGCGCGTTCTCGTTTCTGGAGAAAAAGGTGCGGCCGGAAGATGTCGGGCGGCCGGACGTCGTCGCCATCACCCACACGCATCTTGACCACTACTTCCCCGAGGCGTTGCGCGCGATCGCCGGAAGTTCCGTTCCCGTCGTCGCGCCCAAAGAAATAAACGAAGCCATGCGCAAAAACAATTTTTCGTGCGAGACGATCGCCGACGGAAAATCAAAAACAATCGAGGGATTCACTATAAAAGCGCTCAAAGCGCCGCACGAGACGATTCCCGCCGACATTCCGCACAACCAAGCATTCCTTATAAACGCGAAACTGCTGCACCCGGGCGACTCGCTTTCGGTCGCGGGAGTGAAAAAATGCGAAGTGCTCGCCCTCCCCATTGCCGGCCCGTGGATACGGCTTGTGGACGCGCTCGCATTCGCCAAGAAACTCAAACCAAAACGCGTCATCCCCATCCACGATGCCATCATCAAGGATTTCATGCTTGAGCGGATGTACACGATGTGCAAAACAACACTTGAAAAAGAAGGCATCGCGTTTCATCCCCTCGCGCTCGGGGAAACGCTGGAAGCATAAGAAAAACCCACGCACCAAATTTTGCGAACTAATCTGTGGCAACCCGCTTCGCCCTTAACGGTATGTGGCTATTCGCCACACGCGGGTTGCGAGAGCTTTATTCATTCTGCCTATCTATGTGCAATTCTTTTTTACAAATGGCAAAATTGGTACGGGGTTATTTTTCGTTACCCCACGCACGCGTGGGACGAAAAATAACAAAAAATTCCCTGAACAAATCAGGGAACCTCTTGGTCCCGTATGATGCCGAAGCGACTGTAAGCTAGATTCCACGTGGGTGTCCGCAACGTTGCGTCCCGGACGAACCAGCGACGCATCGTAATAATAGAACTCCCTTGTAAAATTACTTGACCTTACGTCGTTCCAGATCTTACGGGACCACCTTCATTATACACCCTACTCGTGCAATGTCAATTTAGTATAGCCGGGGGCGTGTTTCACCAGCTCTTCGGGCCTGAACCAGATGCCGACTTCCACATCCGCCTCTTTTGGCGACGAAGACGCGTGAATGAGGTTGAAAATGCCGATTCCTTTTTTATCCGCCGAGCTGTACGACATGTGCGCGTAATCGCCGCGGATCGTGCCCGGCGCGGCCGCCTTGGGCTCCGTCGCTCCTATCATCTTGCGCACCACCTCCACCGCGTCAATCCCCTCAAGCACCATCGCCACGATAGGACCCAGCAAAAGCATGTCTATCATCATCGCGCGCACATGCGCGCCCCGGCGCTTTGCCAGGTCCTCGTTGTAGTGTTTCGTCGCCGTGTCTTTTTCGGACACCAGGAGTTTCATCCCGACGATTTTCACGCCCACCCGCTCAAAGCGAGTGATGATCTCCCCGACGATGCCGCGGTCAAGCGCGTCCGGCTTTAAAATAACCAGCGTGCGTTCCGTGATTTTTTTTGTGTTCCCTTTTGGCATAATGGAATATAAGATACCACGAAAAAAGAACCCTTGCAACATCCTTGAGGGTTTGGAGCAAAATAGAATGATGTATTGAAAACAAAAAGGCCGGTGTTCTGCGAATGCAGAACACCGGCCTTTGATTTTTTGAAACCCCTCGCTCTCAAGGTGTCGGGGATGTCGGCAGTTCGTAGAGAACCGCTTTTTTTAATCCCGTCTTCTCGATCACCTCGAGCCCTGTTCGGTGCGACGAGGTGTCGTGGATGATCATATCCTTGGGCAGGGTGTAGAGTTTTACCTTACCCTTCTGCTCGAGGATCATCTGATAGTACTCCTGCTTGTCTTTCGAAACTTCGACATAACCCACTATCGTATAAACACCCGACTTAATCGTTGTGAGCGGTTCACCGCTGTTCCGCAAGAGGTCTATCGAGAAGCTTTGTAACATCACAGCTGTAACAAAAACTATCATGAACCCGAAGATTATGGGTAGGACGACACTCAGTGGTATTCTCTTTTCTCTTTTGTTAAGTCCCCCTGCCACTATGAGTAGTGTTCCAACCATGACCAGAATCCACAAGATAAATATCATCTTCTTCTCCTCGCCCATAGGCATTAAGGTTTTGTATAACTTTCGTTTATATTTATTTGTCAGTGAGCAACGTATTTTATGTATACTACAAACATGATTTCCTGTCAATCTCTTGTGGCACTCCATAATAATTACAATGGAGGCGCTTTGGGGAGAAAGATGGTTTGAAGTACATCCCGCAGACGCGGGCCAGCTTGGCTTCCGCCGCAGGCGGAATGGCGCGCCGAGGGCGAAGAAAGTTTTGCCGCTGGAGCAAAACTATTCTGGTACTTCGGGCCATCTTTCTCCCCAAAGCGCTACATGTGCGTGAAAAGACGCGTCACTTTTCCGTCTTGACGCTCACCGTGTTGCCATCGGTCGCTATTTCTATCCTGCCCTGCGTATCGGTGCGGTAAAACGGTATGGCGCCGAGCCGGTCAAGCACTTCCTTGTGCGGATGGCCGTAACGGTTTTTATATCCCATGGAAGCAAAGGCAAGCTCCGGCGTCGTTTTATCCAAAAATAACTGGGAAGTGGATGTTTTTGACCCATGGTGGGAAAGCTTCAGTACATCTATGTCTATATTCTCTCCTGAATTGATAAGATCGGTTTCTTCCTTCATGGTGGCATCGCCCAAAAATAAAAACTTTTTCGCGCCGAACGAAAAAAGCGTCGCGACGGATGTGTCGTTCACGTCTTGTGCGGAAAATTCCCTCCCTGAAAGATTCTCAAGCGGATACAGCGCATCTATCGTCGCGCCCTCGTCCAGATACACCCGCTCGCCCGCCTGGGCGATAAACACATGCACATTTTTTTCTTTCAAAAGGCGCTTGAATTCGTCGTACGTCGCGCTTGTGTAGCCGACTCCCGTCATGAGCACATTTTCGACCCGATACCGTTTCAACACCTCCACCAATCCGAATATGTGGTCTTCCTGCGGATGGGTCAGCACCATGAGGTCTATCGTTTTGTCGTAAAACGGCATAACGGAAGAAAGCTCCGAAAGCACTTTCGCGCTCGGGCCGCCGTCGATGATCACCTGCGTGTGGCGCGGCGTTTCAATGAAAAACGAGTCACCCTGCCCGATGTCCAGCGCCCATACGCGCGCATTGGCGCCGGGCAAAGAATAATACAAAAACAGCGACACGAAAAACGCGCCGCACGCAAGAAAAAGAAAATAATATCTTTTTAGGATGATGCTCATAATCAGAACGCAAAGACCGAATACGGTATCGCGGCGAAGTACTTCACGACCGCAAGCTGATACGCCACGATCGCCCACAAAGGATACGCCAACGCCGAAGCGAGCATATGGGACGCGAATTCCGCGACGCCGGCCAGAAATCCGAACAGCATGGCGAAAGGGATGAACGGAATGATGAGCATGTTCGCGACCGGCGCCGCCAGGGAAAACCGGTGAAAATCATACAGCACGAGCGGAAGGACCGCAATCTGCGCGGACATCGTCGTGATAAATGATTCCTTGAGCTTTAAAAACTCCGGAACTTTTTTCATTTTTTCCTGCAGATACGGAAATATGTACGCAAGGCCGAGCACGGCGAGAAACGAAAGCTGGAAGCTGATGTCGAACATCAGGATTTTCGGATTAAAAAGAATCATCGCAAACCCCGCGAACACAAGCATGTTGAGCGCGCTCCCCTGCCTGCCCAGCTGCCGCGCGGTGATGAGCGCAACGCCCATGACCGCCGCGCGCACCACGGAAGGCGACGCGCCCGTCATCGTCACGAACGCGATGATGACGGCAATGGAGAAATACAATATCAGATGACGAGAAACAAAAAAGGAAGACAACAGCAGGCCTACGAACATAATGATAACGGTGATATTGTAGCCCGAAAGCGCGAGCACATGCGACGTGCCCGTTGCGATAAACGCGTCTTTGAGTTCTTTTGGAATTTCACCGTCGGACCCGAGCAAAATGCCGTTGACGAACGCCGAGTGAGGAAACACCAATACCGCGCTCACGTTCTCTTCAAACCGCTTTTTAAGCGCGAATATGCGGCGCATAAAGCCGTTCTCCCCTTCTTTCGCGAGCGCCACCTGCGCGAAATCCATCGTGAAATAGATGCCGTCCTTGGCAAGATACCGCGCGTAATCAAAACCATTGAAATTTTCCGGCTTTTTCAGCGCGCCCGATACGCGCACGGTGTCGCCGTATGCAAATTCGGGATACCGCCTCGCCGTGACCGTGACGCGCTCCCCCGGCGCTTCCGATACCTGGACCGTCAGACGCTGAATGCCGTTTTTGAATTCGGGGTCGGCGACGATATTCGCTTCAAGCTCAACGCGCTGGCCGGTAAGCGGCTCAAGCACAAAATAGCTCGGCTCGAACCGCCCGTACCACAACACGCCGCATAAAGACACAAGCGCGAACGCCGCGTACACTATCGCGCGCGGATTCCCGGAAAATGCGATTACCGATACGGCAAATAGTCCAAAGCCGAGAAATATCCAAAAATCGTCAACAGGCACGAACGACCGCACGCCCACTCCCGCGATAAAACACAGCATCAACCAAAGAAATATCCTTGACTTTGACATCCTAAAATTCTACCATGTCTTACGCGGAGATAAAAAAATAAACCCTCACAATACGAAAGGAGCCGGACATGCCCAAGACGGTCTTTGTCGCGCACCCGATAAGCGGCGATATAAAAGGAAACGTGAAAGAAGTCCTTGAAATCTGCAGGAAGATTCACACCGAGCACATTATCCCCCTCGCGCCGTATCTCGTGTCGCTTCAATATCTCAACGACGAAGTCCACGAGGAACGCCGGCTGGGCATTGAAGCGAATCTCGAATGTTTTCGGAGAAAGATGATCGATGAGCTCTGGCTCTTCGGCGACTTCATCTCTCCGGGAATGCTGGAAGAGATAAAGATAGCCAGAAGCATCAGCTATCGCATCCCGGTCATCGCGAAAACACATGGCACAAAGATAGATTTCAAAAAGTTCTGCGAGAAAAATCCGCTGAAACTGCCAACCTGCTGATAAAGCAGAGTGTCAAAAAAAGACACCGCGCATCTTAATGATGTGCGGTGCTTTTTTATTTGGCGCAGATCAGGCGGACCGGAGCTGGAGGTGAATCCGCTCAATCGTGTCACCCATCACTTTAGTAAGGAGCTTCACCTGCGAGAGAAACGGCTCCTGCATTAAATCCGGAAAAGAACCATGCAGATATTTTTTGTAAAACGATCCCCACGGCGAATCTTTTGCCACCACAAGAATCGGCCCTCCCACAAGCGCGATAGGATAAGGGTCGATAATAAACCCGCCCTTCGTCTCAAGCCACGAGTGTTGCCAGATATTCACCATGAACCCGTCCTTCGCTTTTACCGGAAAATACTCGGCGAGCGCGCGGGTAAGCATATGGCATGAGATGACGATCGGCTCGCCGTCGGGTCCTTTCCCGAATTCCACGTCCGGCAATTCTTCCACCACCAGCCGGATCTCCCTGAAAATCTTGATATCTTCCTTGGGAACCTTGCTCATGACATACGGTATCATGATTCCACCTCCCGTCGGTTGATAATGTACACCGCTCCCAAAATCCAATCTTTGAGAAAAAGATACTCCTGTCGGATAAAAAAGTCAAAACCCTAAACGCATCGTAGTCGTCCTCTTCTTCGGAAAGTTTAGTCAGATAACTAATTGCACTGATAACCTCATCCGAATATTCGCGCTCACGAAGCTCTGCCAAACTAATATCACAGTCCTCCACAACATCATGCAAAACAGCGACAATGCGTTCCGTCTCGGTGATGAGAGTAGTATCCAGCATGACCCTGAGCGGATGAAGAATATACGGCGCACCCGCCTTATCAAGCTGTCCCTTATGCAACTGAGCGGCAAGCAAAATAGCATCTTCAATGTTTGTGCGCGACATAGCTGATCCCTCCATCGGTTGTCAAAAAATCGCCTCTTTTTATTTAAGAATTATATAGCACGATTTTGAAAAAAGCACAAGCCATCACTTCCAGGTCATCTACCATTCCCGGGTGCCGCCGGTCTGGTATTCGGTGACACGGCCCATAATGCCTTTGGGAAAACAATCGGTGGCGAACGTGTACTCAAGCTGGACCGCCTGCTTCACGAGATTGATCATCCGCTCCTGGAATTCCGGCGTCCACAATTCGGGCTGTTCCTGCTTGATGGTGTTGACCAGCTCAATGCCGAAATTCAGATGCTGGGATTCGTCGCGCATGATGTACTGGATCTGCTCGGCCGAGCCCACCAACTTGTTCTGACGCTGGAAAGAAAACATCACCGCGAACGAGCTGTAAAAGAAAATCCCTTCCATGATGATGGAAAACACCACGATATTTTCCAGGAACTTCTGGTCGGCGGCGAATGTGCCGGTCTTGAAATTCGGGTCGAAAATGCCGTCGTTGAACGAAAGGACAAACGCGTCTTTGTTGTAAATGCTTTGGCGCTCGCGGTACATGTTGAAAATCTCCGACTCGTCCAACCCCAGGGACTCCACGATGTATTGATACGCGTGCGTATGCACCGCTTCTTCGTACCCCTGGCGCAAAAGATACAGCCGGCATTCGGGCGAGGTGATGTGCTTGTAGGCGGCAAGGACGATGTTGTTTGCCGCAAGCGAGTCCGCCGTCGCGAAAAAACCGAGCACGACTTTCAGCGCGATACGCTCGTCTGCGGAAAGCGCCGTCTGCGATTTCCACTGCTCGATGTCCTGCTGCATGCTGATTTCCGTCGGGAGCCAATGGTTCGCGTTGCCCGTGTTGTAGGCCTCCCACGCGAATTTGTGCTTCATCGGGTACAACTGGACGACGTCGGCGTCTTCGCCGTTGATGATCCTTCTTTTATTGATGTCTACCCGCTGTTTGGTGAACTGGATGGGCATGCCAAATTTATTAAAATTTACGAACCGAAGGTGAAGTTAATTTTACCATAAATTTGAGCGCTCTGAGCTTGCCGAAGAGTAATCGTAATGGTTCGACAAGCTCACCATGAAGGTTTTGTTACCCCGCTTAGCGGGGACAAAGCCCTTCACTGGCACGTTTCGCATGCCGGATCCGTGATGGCGCACAGCTTCAGATTCCCGCGTGCGATCCTTGCCGCCATCTCCGTAGACATCCTCACCTTCGGCGGCTTCACTGCTGTGGCGAGGGTCTCTTGCGCCACCGCGACGGGAACTGCAGGGACCTCTTGTTTCTTTTCTTCGCTCCTTACCACGATTGACGGGGAAGCCACCGATTCATGCGCTACGGACCGCTTGTGCGTCACGCCGTGCTCCGCCGTGCTCACGGTTGACTTTTCCACCTGCGACATCGCGAGCGTACGCAAATAATACGTCGTTTTGAGCCCCATCGTCCAGGCGTACATATAGATATTGGAGATGTCCTTGCCCGATGTGCCCTTAAAGAAAATATTGAGCGACTGGCTCTGGTCTATCCACTTGCCGCGATACGCCGCCGCGCGCACGAGCCACACCGGATCAATCTCAAACGTTTCCTTATATTTGTTTTTGAGATACTCGGGAACTTCTTTGATGGCCGACAAACTGCCGTCATTGTATTTCAGCTTGCCCAGCATTTCGTGATCCCACAGCTTCAGTTTCTTCAGATCCTCCACCAGGTACGAATTAACCATGATGTACTCCCCGCCCTGGTTGGACTTCACGTAAATGTTCTTATAGATCGGCTCAATGGAAGGAAACACGCCCGCGATGTTGGAAATAGTCGCCGTAGGCGCGATGGCAAGACAGTTTGAATTGCGCATGCCGAATTCTTTTATGTGGTCGCGCACGGGCGTCCAGTCAAGCCGCCCCTCGCGCGACACGTCGATGCGCATCCCCCGCTCTTTTTCAAGAAGCGCCATCGTGTCCACCGGAAAGATGCCCCTGTCCCATTTGGAGCCCTTGTAGCTCTCGTAGCGCCCTCGCTCTTTGGCCAGCTGCGACGACGCCAGAATCGCGAAGTACGAAATGAGCTCCATGCTTTCGTCGGCGAACGCGACGCATCCCTCCGAGTCAAACTGGATGTCAAGCAAAAACAGCGCGTCCACAAAACCCATTACGCCTAAACCGACGGGACGGTGCTTCACGTTTGCATACTTCGCTTCCGGCGTGGGATAAAAATTGATGTCAATGACGTTGTCTAACATCCGCATCGCGGTCGTCACCGTCTTTTTTATCTGCTCTTCATCAAGCTTGCCGTTGCGCACGTGCCGCGCGAGATTCACCGAGCCCAAATTGCAGACCGCCGTTTCGTCTTTGGACGTGTTGAGCGTGATCTCGGTGCATAAATTGGAGCCGTGCACCACTCCCGCGTGATCCTGCGGCGAACGGATATTGGACGGGTCTTTGAACGTGATCCACGGATGCCCGGTCTCAAACAGCATCGTCACCATCTTTTTCCACAGATCGCGCGCTTTCATCGTCTTTGACAGCGCTATCTTCCCTTCCTTCGCCATGTGTTCGTATTCGGCGTAGCGCGCTTCGAATGTTGTTCCGTAGATATGATGCAAGTCGGGTGTTTCGTCCGGCGAAAAAAGCGTCCACTCCCCGTCATCCTGCACCCGCTTCATGAACAGATCGGGAATCCAGTTGGATGTGTTCATGTCATGCGTGCGGCGGCGCTCATCGCCCGTGTTTTTGCGCAATTCAAGGAAATCCTCAATGTCGTAATGCCAGGTCTCCAGATACGCGCAGGTCGCTCCGCGGCGCTTGCCGGAGCGGTTGATGGCCACCGTAGTATCGTTGGCGATTTTTAGAAATGGAATGATGCCCTGGCTCCCCACGCCCGTCTTTTTGATGAGCGCTCCCGTGCCGCGCAGATTGGTCCAGTCGTTCCCGAGGCCGCCGGACCATTTGGAAAGCTGGGCGTTGTCTCCGATGCATTTGAAAATGTGCGCCAAGTCGTCCTCCACCGTGGTTAAATAGCACGAAGAGAGCTGGGGGTGCGTCGCGCCCGCGTGAAACAATGTCGGCGTGGACGGCACAAAAAACATCTGCGATATGATGTTATAAAATTCTATCGCCTTCTCTTCCTTTTTTTCCTCCCGCATCGCAAGCCCCATGGCCACTCTCATCCAAAACGCCTGCGGCGTCTCGTAGATTTCGCCCGATTTTGCGTTGCGCGCGAAGTAACGGTCGTACAAGGTCTGTATGCCGAGATAGGCAAACAGGGTGTCGCGCTCCGGATCAAGCTTTTTCGCGATCGCTTCAAGGTCATACTCAAGCAAGTCCTTGGCGAGTACCTCCGCCTGGACCGCCTTTTTGATATTTTGTACGAATGTTTTGCGATACTGCTCATCAGGCGACTTGAAATCAACATCCGCGCCGATGACTTCCTTATAGAGGCCGGAAAGCAGGATGCGCGCGCAGACAAAAGAGTAAGCGGGGTCCTGTTCTATCCACGCGCGAGTCGTCATCATCAGCGCCTTGTGAATGTCCTTTGTTTTTATCTCTTCGTAGAGCCCCTCTTTGCACTGATTTACGATCGCGTCTATGTCCACGACGCTCTCATACCCCTTTACCGCGTGCGCAACCGCGCGGCGGAGCTTCCGTTCATCGAATTTTTCCTTCTTTCCCGAGCTTTTGATGACATATAAGCCCTTTTCCTCTATTTTTTGCAGTACTTCCTGCTTTTTTTCGATCCGGATCTTCTCATGTTCCTTCCTGTAGAGGATATAGCCCTTGGCCGCGTCATAAAAACCCTTCTCCATAAGGGTCTTCTCCACAATGTCCTGGACGTTCTCCACGTGAGGAGTGATTCCCGCCGCTTCAAACATCCCTTCTATTTTTTTTACTACAGCATCTGTAATTTCAGATAGTGTTTCTTGGGTAAAAGAGGTCTTTGAGGCCATAAGCGCTTTTCCGATTGCCGTACCGATTTTAACCGGATCAAAGTCCACTACTTCTCCGCTTCTTTTTTTGATTTTCGGGATGACCATGGATGTATGTACCGCCATCTTATCACAGAGCGCACACGGCTTCCAGCGCCCGCGTTGTCCACATGAGATAAGTATTACAATGTATTACATATTAATAGGGAAAAACAAAATTTCCCCTTGACGTATGGGGAAATTCCTCTTGTGCTATGGATTAAAACGCTATTATTTTGACTTTCTCCGGATAAATGCAGGAATATCCCATCCATCGTCGGAAATCTTCGTAATCTCTGGGGAAAATTGCTTATGTGAAACGCCTTTTTGCTCAAATTTTTTGTCGGTTATTGGATTTCCCTTTGCTTCCTCTTTCTGTGCGGGTATGTGGGCAACGGAAAGCGGTTTGAGCGCTTCTTTTCTTGTCACGATAGTGCGCGGCGCCGGCTGTTCGCCGAAACCGGTCGCAATAACGGTAACTTTTATTTCTCCCTTTTTTAGCCGCGAATCATTGACCGCGCCGAATATGATCTTCGCTTCCTGGTCAACCGATTCGGTGATGATTTTAGCCGCCTGATGAATTTCCATCATGCCCATATCGGCGCCTCCCGATACCGTGAACAGGACTCCCTTTGCCCCTTCAATGGACAACTCAAGTAAAGGAGAGTTGATTGCCGCGCGTGCCGCCTTTTGAGCGCGTTCTTCCCCGGAAGCGATACCGATACCCATGAGCGCCGAGCCCGCGCTCTGCATAATCGTCTTTATGTCATTGAAATCCACGTTGATAATGCCCGGCATGGTAATGAGATCGGAAATTCCCTGGACTGCCTGCTTGAGCACATTATCCACCATCTCAAATGATTTGAAAAACGAGGTGTCCTCGCCGATAATGGCAAGAACTCTGTCATTAGGAATGACCACTGCCGCATCCACGCTGTCTTTTAAATTCACCAGTCCTTCCTCGGCAATGCGTGCGCGCTGAGCCCCCTCAAAAGTAAACGGCTTGGTCACCACCGCGATGGTCAGTATCCCCATAGTGCGGGTAATATCAGCCACCACGGGCGCCGCGCCGGTACCGGTGCCTCCCCCAAGACCGCTCGTGATAAATACGAGATCAGCTCCTTTCAGCGCTTCTTGTATGTCCTCGCGGGATTCTTCGGCAGCTTGTCTGCCGATTTCTGGATTCATCCCCGCGCCAAGACCTCTGGTGATGTTTTTGCCGATGTGGATCTTCCCGCCCGCCTGCGCGTGATGTAAATCCTGCGCATCCGTGTTGATCGCGATGAACTCAACGCCCCGCACACGGTCTGACGCCATACGCGATACGGCATTTCCGCCGCCACCGCCAACACCAACCACTTTAATTTTTGCGAATGTTTCCAATTCCGGAGTAAGTCGAGCCATAGTGCAACAAATAGCCGATAGCTCATAGCAAATGGCAGACAACAAATGAATAATACTTTCTTTCGTGTCGGCTATTTGCTATTCGCCATTTACTATTAGCTTTTTAGCGTTGCCTTCATAGTAATACACCGACAGCATCTCTGCAAGCATACAATATTTCGTGATTCACAAAATATTATGGCAAGAACGCCTTGAACCACCTGCGTACCCGTTCTCCAAAACGACCGGATATACGGAACACACCCATGGATCCGCCTTTTTCTTCCGCTTCAAGCCCCATAAGGCATAATCCCACCGCGGTGGCATACTGAGGGCCCGCAAGCTGGTCCACCACCCCGTCTATGTGCTCCGGCGCGCCGATATGGGCGGGAAGGCGCAGGCGATCTTTCGCAAATTCTGCCATTCCCGTCATATTCGCTCCGCCGCCTATCACCACGACGCCGGCAGGAAAAAGCACCTGGCGGGAAATTTTCTTCAATTCCTTGTCCGCCAGCTCAAACAGCTCATCCAAACGCGCTTCTATGATCTGGCCGACCTCTTTCCGGGACACATTGTCGATCTGTTCGGACCCGTCATCGGACGGAATGCGTATCATTTCCTTTTTATTGATCTGCTCCGGCCTGCATACGCCGTAGCGCGTCTTGATCGTCTCCGCAATATCAATGCCCGCCTGCAAACCGATGGCAATGTCGTTGGTGATATGCGCCGATCCGACGGGCAACGTCGCCGCATGGATCATGCTTCCCTCTTCAAACGCGGCAAGTCCGGAAGTGGTGCCGCCGATATCAAGCAACAGCACCCCGAGCTCTTTCTGCCGCTTTGACAATACCGCGTACGACGCGGCCAACTGCGCCGCCATAAGACCTTCTACGTCAACTCCCGCGGCCTCCACGCATCCGACGATATTTTTGATAACCGACGCCGACCCCTCAACGACCAGCGCGACCGCCTCAAGCCGCAAACCGTGCATCCCGAGAGGATCGTGTATGCCGGCCTCGCCGTCCACAATATATTCTTTTGGGAGGGCGTGAATGATTTCTTTATTTAAAGGAGCCGCGATGGACTGCGCTTGCGCCAACACGCGCGCAATGTCATCCCGGGATATTTCCTGATCCGCGCGCGACACGGACACCACTCCCTTCACATATCGCGAAGAAATATGAGCGCCGGACATACCGACATATGCGGATCGTATTTTATATCCCGACGCCTGTTCGGCCGCCTTGAGCGCTTCTTTGATGGCGGCGGTCGCTTCCTCATTATCTACCACGGTTCCCTTTCGCATTCCCGCGGACGGCGCCTCGCCGACTCCCACAAGGGAAAACCGGTCATGCTCCTTTCTTTTTTGCGCGACCACAACCCGGATCGTATGAGATCCTATGTCCAGTCCGCAAATAGTGACAGTACGCGCCATGGATAAAGAAATATTACACTATGTTGAGTACACGATCCTGAATATGCATGGTGAGCCGGTGTTCTTTCTCCGATCGTTCATGGTCAATACCCGCAAGATGCGTCGCGCCGTGCGCGGCCAATATCGCGAGATTGCGCGCGACAGATATCCCCAACTCGCGCGCTTGCTTTTGGGCAACGGGAATGCAGATAACAATTTCTCCTCTCCTTTTTGCGCCTTCCGCTTCCCATAATCCGAATGACAGCACATCCGTCGCCTCATCCTTTTTTCTCCACTTTTTATTAAGCGCCCTCATACGGGCATTTCCCGCCAATGTAACGCTCACTTCAACGTCGCCGCGCGCGCCGCAAAGTTTCAATGCGCGGACAATCGCCTTTTTGATGACAGCGGGAAACCCGTTCTGCCGCGTAAGATTGCGGATGTCAACGACTGCTTCCATTCTACTCCGAAAGCTTTTCCTTGACAATTTTTGCCACCGCCGACATATCCGTCCTTCCTTTCATTTGTCCGGTCAGCGCCGCAAGCACTTTTCCCGTATCTTTTGCGGTCGCGGCGCCTGTTTTGGTAATTGCATCGGCAATCATCGTGCGCACCTCGCTTTCGGAAAGCTGAGGAGGAAGAAATCGCATAAGCACGGCAATTTCTTCTTCTTCCTTTTTGGCAAGATCGTCCCTGCCCGCAGTTTTGTATTGCGCCGCCGAGTCCCTTCTTTTTTTAATCTCCGATACCACCGCGTCCATGACATCTTCATCCGACACTGGCGCGTCTTTTTTCTTTTTCTCAATCGCTTTATTGGTGATTGCTGATTTCAGCATGACCAACACCGAGCGACCGGTAACGTCGCCTGATTTCATCGCTTGTTTGAACTGATCCCCGATTTGTTCGTATAAAGTCATTATTTTTTTTCCTGGCCCCATTCGTCCAATTTGCCGAGTTTGAATAAACGCACGCGCTCTTTAAGCGATGTGACCCGCCGCATGGCGGCAAGCTGTTTTTCCCGTTTGTTTTTTTTGTCGGTCTTGAAACGAGTTCTGCGCGCGCGGATAAGTATGCCCGACTGCTGGATTTTCTTGGTGAATCTCCGTAAAAATGCCGCGGCGGTTTCTCCTTCTTTTCTTTTTGCCTCTATCATACTGAAAGCACCTCCTTTTGTTCCATTCCCTCCGCATGTTCCGGCCACCCCAACAGATGCGCGTGCAGATGGTCAACCACCTGCCCGCCCTTGCGCCCCACATTCAGCGCAAGTTTATACCCGTCGGCCACTCCGGCAAGCCGCGCGACCGCGGGCGCGGCCAAAAACATCGCGGTGGCTGTCAGCGCATTGTTCGGAGTTATGTCGTTGACGGACGGGATATGCGTTTTAGGAACAATCAACATATGCACCGGCGCTTTGGGGTTGGTATCGCGAAACGCGATCACATCGTCATTTTCATAGACGACGTGTGATGGAATCTTCTTGCTAATAATATCACAAAAGATGCACATAATTATTTTTTCAGTTTTTCTTTTATCACTTTCACGATTTTCTCAAGTTCCACCGACTCCTGGGCGCCGGTCTCCATGTCACGCATAAGGATCACTCCGTCAATCGCTTCCTTCTGTCCTAAAATCAAAGTAATCTTCACTCCGGCGCGGTCCGCCGAGCGAAGTTGGGCCTTAATGCTATCTTTTCCGAATGATTCGGCGACCATGA
Source organism: Candidatus Azambacteria bacterium (assembly GCA_016200965.1). Classification (GTDB taxonomy): domain Bacteria; phylum Patescibacteriota; class Minisyncoccia; order GWC2-36-17; family WO2-46-25; genus JACQDT01. The sequence goes on from JACQDT010000023.1 coordinate 24,172, forward strand.
TGCCTGAGTGGCGCAACTCCTCAAATAATTTCAAGCTTTTCTTTCTTGCAAACGCGCCGAGCTGGGCCAAAAACACCTCGGGCCTGTACAGCGGCGGGATTTTCACACCCTGCTTTTTCATCACGCCGATAAGCCGTTCCATGCCGATGCCTGCCCCAGCGGCCGGAACGTCCTTGCCGGAAAGTATTTTTCCAAGCGCATCATAACGTCCGCCGCCGCCCAGCGCAAGTCGTGATCGCTCATGGGTTTTTTCGCTTCCTCCTTCTGCGTGTTCATCTTCCAGAAAAAGCTCAAACACTGTCTTGGTATAATAATCAAATCCGCGCACCAAATGCGGATTGAGCGCGTAGGGCACCGCGAGTTCATCCAGGTACTCAAGCACGGCTTTGAAGTGGTCGTGGCACTCCTGGCACAGGCTGTCGATCAGATTCGGCGCGTTCGCTTTCAGTTCCTGGCATTGTTCTTCTTTGCAATCCAAAAGGCGCAACGGGTTGTATTTCAAGCGCCGTTTGCAATCCTTGCACAGCCGTGGCGCGCGCGCTTTGAAATACCGCGCAAGCTGAGTGCGGTACGCGGGGCGGCACTTGGGACATCCCAAGCTGTTTATCTCCACGTTCAGATTTTTCAGGCCCAGCTCCACGCCAACGGCGATGCACATAGAAATAATCTGCGCATCGTAAATCGGGTTCTGGTCCCCGATAACCTCAAGTCCCGCTTGATGATGCTGGCGATACCTTCCCGCCTGCGGCTGTTCGTAACGAAACATGGGGGCAAGATAATACAGTTTCACCGGCTGGGGGGCGTTCGTCATGCCTCGCTCCACATACGCGCGCATGATGCTCGGCGTTCCTTCCGGCCGAAGCGCCACCACATCGCCGCCTTTCGTGCGGAACGTGTACATCTGTTTTTCCACCACGTCGGTGGTCTCTCCCTCGGAAAGCGAAAATAGTTCCGCGTCTTCAAGTATCGGCGTGTCGATGCGCTCAAAGCCGTAACCAAGCGCCACGTGTTTCACCACTTTGCGCACTTTTTCCCAATATTTCTGATCCTCGGGAAGAATATCAAAGGTCCCTTTAGGCGCCTGAAATTGTTTTTTTGGTTTCATTGGATTTAAAATGTTTCCGCTTTCTCAAAAGGAAACGCGCGGATCCATACTTTTCCGGTGATGAATTCTTTTTTGAGCGGCCCCCACCTGCGCGAATCGGAAGACGCCTCCCTATTGTCTCCCAACACGAAATACTCGTCCGGGCCGAGCGTGACCGTCGTATTTCCATAGGTGTCCGGTTCGGGGATATAGCTTTCCTTTAAAGGGAAACCGTCCGGATTTTCCTTATTCTTTATCGTAATTCCCTTATCGTGAATGGAAATGATCTCCCCCGGCAAACCGACGATGCGCTTAATATAATATTGCTTGGGGTTATACGGATACCGAAACACGATCACATTGCCGCGCTTCGGCTCCCCAACGATATAGCTTATTTCATCAATGATCAGATAGTCCCCGTTCTGAAATGTTGGCTCCATGGACGCGCCCAGCACGAAGAACGGCTGGACGATGAAGTAGCGGACGGGAATGATAATGATGAGGGAAATCAGGACCAGTTTGAGCGTTTCCCACGCAAACGAGAGCGCTTTGCGAAAATGCATGGGAAAATGGTACCAAAAAACCTACCTCTTGGCAAGTATGTCATTTTACCCCGATCGGGGTAAAATGACAAAATTGTAATACACGGAAGAAATGGCGTTAAAACGAAAAGCCGGGTCTGGAATTTCCAGGCGCCGGCTTTTTAACTCCCTGCCATATCAATATTCATCATTAATGCTGGGAACGGACTCTCCACCCACTATAAATCTTTTAAACTTGATGCCGCCCACCGCCGCCAAAAGAGCAAAAGGGACCAGGAGCCAAACAGAGATCATCAGGAAAAAGTTTCCCCAATCAACTGCAAAGAGGAACGACCCCCCGAAAAGCCAGAAAGCTGACCAAACGGCAATCGCGACCCATGCCCACAGCGGAACCAAAAAAATGGATACGAGCACTGCCACCCCGACGATCAGAAGACCGGAAACAACGAGAAATGCCGCTACCACTCTCATGTTGTCCTCCTTCCCCCACAGGGACCCTATGTTATGCGATTTTTAATCAGCTTTTGAGCGCTCCTTATGATATCGCAAACATACTCCAAAATATGAGTTCTGTCAATAGGGTGAGGCGACGGTAATCTGCTATGATAATTTCATGCAAAAATACGGTTTTGTGATCAAATTGCTCTTATGGTCCGCCACTGTGCTTTTAATTTTCTTCGCGTACCCCCTAAAAGTCGCTCCGCAGGAAAACCCCGCTCCAACGCCATCGCTCGCAAAAATTGTATTCAATTTCATCACCGACCAGACCGCTCTACTCAAAGGAGAAGGCCGTGGCAGAATCAACATACTCCTTTTAGGCATGACGGGCGTCCCCCACCCCGCGCCCTACCTTACCGATACCATTATACTGTTGAGCGTGAAGCCGAACGAACACGCGCTCGGGCTTCTTTCCCTGCCCCGCGATCTGCTCGTGCAAGTGCCTGGGAAAAAAATCTACGCTAAAATCAACTCGCTGTATAACATGAACGGCCGCGACCCGGCGTTTATACGCGAAAAAGCAGAGGAAATCACCGGCCAGCCGATCGACTATTATCTCGCGCTGGATGTCAGCGCGGCGGAAACCATTGTAGACGAGCTCGGGGGACTGAACGTGCTGGTCCCCGAAGACGTGAGCGATCCGCGCTTTCCTTCCGACAACGAAGGCACGGAAACATTTTCCGTCGGGAAGGGCTGGCGATGGTTTGACGGGCATACTGTCCAGCGCTATCTGCGCACGCGGCATTCCGAGGGCAGCGACTTCGCGCGCATGCGGCAACAGCAGGCCGTATTGGAAGCACTCCGTAAAAAAGTGTTCGGACTGCATTTGCTGTACAACTTCCCCACCGTGCTTTCCGTATACCGCACGCTCGCGACGCACATCCGCACCGATATGGACGAAGCCGCCATCACGCGCTTCTATGACATTGCGAAAGAAATACATTATGATAAAGTAATACAGAAAGTCGTTGACGGCGATCCGAACGATCAAAATTCCCTGTTAAAAAGCAAGACGTTCGCGTTGGGCGGCGACCCCGCTTTCGTGCTCGTCCCCAAAACCGGCGACTTTGATTACTATAGCATTAAAGAGATGGCGGAAAACATATTCACAAAATGACAAATTTCAAAGCTCAAATGTCAAATCAAACTCAAAGCTCAAAATCCAAAAGGTTTTGACATTGGGATTTTGGATTTGATTTGACATTTGGATTTTGAAATTGGGATTTTATTATGTACCTCATCATCGGCCTGGGAAATCCCGGCGAGGAATACAAACATACGCGGCACAACATCGGGCACGAGATCGTCGCGGGCTTTGCCAAAAAACACGATTTTGGCGATTTTGCATTTGATAAAAAGGCAAATGCGCTGGTGACACAAGGCAAGCTGGAAAAAGAAAAAGTGGTTCTTGCCCTTCCCGAGACATTCATGAATAAATCAGGCGACGCCGTCAAAAAACTCGCTACTCGCTACTCGCTACTCGCTACTCGTTTATTTGTAGTCCACGACGACGTGGATCTGCCCGTCGGCAGGATGAAACTTTCATTCGCGCGCAACTCCGCCGGCCACAAAGGGGTGGAAAGCGTGATACGCGCGCTGAAAACGAACGAATTTTACCGTGTGCGCATAGGCATCGGCACGGTAAAAAAAACGAAGGACGCCATGGATGTTGTGCTTAAAAAATTCACCCCGAAAGAGGAAGTAGAAATAAAAAAAGTGATGAAAAGGGCATGGGTGGCGCTTGCGTGCGCCGTCACCGAAAACCCCCAAAAAGCCATGACGCTATATAATGCCTAAAGCGGAGTAGCAAGGATCTCCCACGAAAAGACGCATTGATTTTCCCAGCGAGAAAATCAATGCTCGGCGTCAGCTTCCGCTCACTCCCGTTCCCCCCCTCGGTCAGGAAACCTTCGAAGCAGGCGAGCTGGGTGGTTTTGGCATAATGGAGCGAAGCGCGGCCAAAACCTCGCCGTCAGCGGAGACAAGCGAAGCCGCCGCTGGAGCGGCGGAGCGGGTTGACGGACCGAGGGGGGGAACGGGAGTACCATGCCCGCTTCTGCCTCGCGACGCTTTTCTTTGAGAAATCCTTGCTACTCCAATGAACAACCATAAAGAAACGCTCATCGCCGCATTCACCCCCTCTTTCGCCGAGCGGGATGTTTTGTGGTTTTCGGAGAACGAAGAAAAGATACGACAGCTTGCGGCAACCGATCCGTTCTGGACGCGGCACACGCTTTTTATTGAAGAAGGGCTTCACATGCAACTCTCCGAACTACTCAGAAAGCTTGATGAGTTTCATTATGAAAAAACGCAGGCAGTTGCCAAAGAAGGCGAATTCTCCGTATTGGGCGGAATGCTCACCGTATTCCCCATTAATCTTGACCACCCGGTGCGCATTGAATTTGTCGGCAACCGCATTGAAACGATCACAGCGCAGGAAAAAATCGGCACCACGACAAGCCGCCGCGAAAAACTGCTCAAGCGCGAAATGCTCCGGCGCGAAGTAACGCATCTTTCCAATCTGAAACAAGGCGACTATCTCGTGCACATCGACCATGGCATCGGAATATATAAGGAAACGAAAGGCGATTACTTCATCCTTGAGTACGCGCCGCGAAGCGACGCGAGGAAGGGGTCGGGAAACCTGCGGTTTCCCGTTGCGGAAACATTAAAACCGAGGGGTTTTAAGGAGGAGCGGTTTAGCGACGACGCGCCGCCCAAAGAAGGAAAAGAGCCGGACCGCCTTTTCGTGCCGCACGCGCAGGCAAAAAAACTTTCGTTGTACCTCGGGCTTGAACGCCCGACCATACACCGGCTTTCTGGCGCCGTGTGGGAACACGCCAAGAAAAAGGTGGCCGAAGACGCGCGCATATTCGCCCGGGAATTGCTTTCAGTGTATGTCCTGCGGGAACAGGCGCGCCGTACGCCGCATGAAAGCGATAAAGAACAAGAACGCGCATTTGACGGCGGATTTGAATATATTGAGACAGGGGATCAGAAAAAAGCCATACAGGATGTGCGCGCCGACATGGAAAAAGAAAGGCCGATGGACCGGCTGATCTGCGGCGACGTCGGATTCGGCAAAACGGAAGTGGCGATGCGCGCCGCGTTCCGCGCGATACACGCCGGCAGACAGGTTGCGATCCTTTGCCCCACCACCATCCTTGCCGACCAGCATTATGAGACGTTCATAAAACGCTTCGCGAAATTCCCCGTGCATTGCGGCATCCTTTCGCGCTTTGAAAGCGAAAAAGCGCAGAAAAACATCATCAAAAAAATGCGGGAAGGAAAAATAGACATACTGGTCGGCACGCATCGCATCTTATCCGAAGATGTCGCGTTCAAAAATCTCGGACTTGTTGTGATAGACGAAGAACAACGCTTCGGCGTGAGGCAAAAGGAAAAATTCAAAAAAATGCGCGCACAGGTTGACATGCTTTCCCTTTCGGCAACCCCCATCCCCCGCACGCTGTATCTGGCGCTTTCGGGCATGCGGGCCATCAGCGTCATCTCCACTCCCACGCTTGAGCGCCAGCCGGTGGAAACATTCGTGCTTCCCTACGACAAAAAAACGATCAAATCAGCGATTGAAAAAGAAATTGCGCATAGCGGACAAGTATACTTCCTTCATAATAAAGTGGAAACGCTTGAAATAACCAAGCATATGCTGAAAGAGCTCGCGCCCCGCGCCACATACGCGGCAGTCCACGGACATACGCCCGAAGTCGCGCTTCGGGAAGTAATGCGGCACTTTAAAGAAGGAAAAATAGACGTGCTTGTCGCGACCACTATTATAGAAAACGGCCTGGACATCAAAAACGTCAACACGCTTATCGTGGACGACGCGACACGCTTAGGCCTCGCGCAGGCGTACCAAATCAGAGGGCGCATCGGACGCTCAGACAAAAAAGCGCAGGCGTATTTTCTGTACGGAGCACGCGAGCTTGGCGAACACGCGAGAAAACGGCTTGAAGCATTGGAAGAAGCCGCTTCGCTCGGCTCCGGCTACCTCATCGCCCAGCGCGATCTCGAAATCCGTGGCGCAGGCAATATTTTAGGTAAAAAACAATCAGGCGCGGTGAACGCCGTCGGCCTGAACCTTTACTGCCAACTGCTCAACGAAGCGATAGAACGACTACATATAGCAAGCTGACTTTTTGTGTATTATAAAACAACCATTACTGCGCATATGCGCAGTAATGGTTGTGCCGGAGAAAGAAACAACTCTAGGGCCCTACGAGACCCGATCTCGTAGGGTCTCATTTATTTTGTTAATTCTTTAGCTCTTTCGATGGATGCCTCAATGGCTTTTTGAATAGTCGGGGGAATTTCATTATCTATATATGCTTGTTGACGTTGCTCTTTATCATCTGGAAAATGAAAGTTAATCGGATAAAAGTTGCCGGTAGAGACAATTTCACCATCCTCATCCTCTTCTTCTCTTTCGTCGAAGAGCTTGGGTTTAAATGCGATTTGATCATCTTCCACATGAAATCCGCTACCCCCCCCAATCTGGCTTAAATTTTGAATAACCAACACTTACCCCATCTCTCATGTCTGTTGCAATATTGTTGACATAAAATACTTTACCGTCATATCTAAACTCTGTACAATTTTCGTTATGTCTAGATTCAATTTGTTTATCACCTTCATGTTCGGACATGTTCGAGATTGATTTTTCACTCATAATTTTTGTAATTTAAATTATTGGTTATCTGTCACTATAGTACCCCCCCCCGATGCGGTTTGTACAGGGCGCTTTGTCCACAGCCCCTCGCTTGAGGGTTCGACTCCCAAATAGAAAAGCAAACAAAAAAACCACCTTTTTAAGATGGCGCATCACCACTTCCCTACAAAAACCTATGCATAAAAATGAGTTTTCAAATCCTGCTCCGAGATATATTTCAGCGCTTGATTGTAAATGGCTTTCAGCGTGCCTTTGTCCAACTCCTGATGATCGGGAATAATAAGAACCTGTTTCGTTCCGTTGTCGTGTATTCTTTTTAGTTTTATGTGACTTCCCTTTTGACCCGTTACCGAAAAGCCGAATGCCTCAAAAATACCAACAACCTCTTTCCCGGACAGAACTTTCAGCTTAGGCATGCGCGTAATTCGTCTCCAACTCAAAATTGACCAGCACGGACGGCGCGGATGCCAAACCAAAATCGGCGGGGTTTTCTCCCTCCAAACCAAGCTCCACCGCCTCTTTGACGTTCTTCACCAGCTCATCCAGCGTTTTTCCCTCCGTCACCGCGGGGAAATTGACTCCTTCCGCGATATAGTATTTCTCCCCTTTGGAAATATTAAATTGGACAATATGCTTCATGCCTAGACAGTACCATCTCCAGTATCACCCGTCAAATGCTTGCACGGCAACCTTCCTTATAATGGAAGGTTCTGTTACTATTGATAAAATGGGCATCACGGAAATTTCTATCAAAAGCAAAAAATATCCTGAGGGCGTGCGTTCTGTGGTGAAACCGCCAGACATTTTGTTCGTGCGCGGAGAACTGCTCCCCGAAGACAAAACCGCCGTCGCGATTGTCGGCTCGCGCAAATGCACCGCGTATGGAAAACAGGTCGCCTATGACTTGGCGTTCGCGCTCGCCAAGGCGGGCGTCACCGTCGTGTCCGGCATGGCGCTTGGCATTGACGGCGAAGCGCACAAAGGCGCGCTTGACGCGGGCGGCAGGACCATCGCCGTTTTGGGTACGGGCGTTGATGATGCTTCCATTTATCCACGCGCGCATACCGCGCTTGCAAAGCGCATTTTAAAACAGGGGGCGCTGGTGTCCGAATTTGAACCCGGGGCGCCCGCCTACCCGAGCAATTTTCCCCAACGCAACAGAATCATCGCCGGACTTGCGCTGGGTACGGTGGTGGTTGAAGCAAACAAACGTTCGGGATCGCTTATCACTCCGGGATTCGCGCTTGAACAGGGAAAGGACGTATTTGCGGTCCCCGGACCCATTTATTCCGGCACTTCCGCGGGCACGCACGCGCTTATTCAACAGGGCGCAAAATTAATTACGTGCGCGGAAGATATTCTCCAAGAGTTGGCAATAGAGCCACGAGTGCAAAAAACTGCGTCCGGCGGCCAATCCACCGCCCAGGAAAAAATGATTCTTGACGTCATTGAAAAGGGACCGGCCGACACCGACGCCATCATCCAGCAGCTTGACCTGCCGACTCAGGCCGTGCTAACGTTGCTTGCCGTTTTAGAGCTGAAACAAAAAGTCCAGCATATCGGCAACAATACCTATGTCGTCAAAAAATAACCACGCGCTCATCATCGTGGAGTCGCCGACCAAAGCGAGAACCATCTCTAAATTTCTTCCGGGAGCGTATCACGTCATATCTTCCTACGGGCACATGCGGGACCTCCCCCGCTCAAAGCTTGGCGTGGACACGGAAAAAAACTTTGAACCGCATTACATCGTTCCCCAAAAAGCAAAGGCGCGGGTGAAAGAACTGACCGCAGAAACAAAAAACGCAAGCCAGATTATTCTTGCAACCGACGAAGACAGAGAGGGCGAAGCGATTGCGTGGCACATTACGCAGATTCTTGATGCGGCGCGCGCGAAATCAAAGCTAAAAAATCAGAAAGAAACTCCGACAAGCCGCATTGTATTCCATGAAATCACCAAAAAGGCGATTGAGGCGGCGCTTGAACATCCGCGCGCGCTTGATATGAATCTGGTGAACGCCCAGCAGGCGCGCCGCGTGCTTGACCGGCTCGTCGGCTATGAGCTCTCGCCCTTTTTGTGGAAAAAACTGATACGGGGACTTTCGGCCGGCCGCGTGCAGTCGGTCGCCGTGCGGCTTATTGTAGAACGCGAGGAAGAAATCAAAAAATTCATTCCGCAGGAATACTGGACTATAGACGGACTGTTTCTAACCGCCGCGAAAGAACGCATCGCGGCGCACCTGGTGAAGATACAGGACGAGAGGATTGATAAATTCGCGATACGAAACAAGGCGGCGGCGGATGCTATTGTAAACGAGATGCAACATGCGCCGTATCACGTCGCCTCCGTCACCAAAAAAGAATCGCGCAGGATGCCGCTTCCCCCCTTCACGACCAGCACCCTCCAGCAAGATGCCGGGCGCAAATTGCGCTTCTCGGCCAAACAGACCATGATGGTCGCGCAACAACTATATGAAGGCGTGGAACTCGGCGCGCACGGAAGCGTGGGACTCATCACCTACATGCGCACCGACTCGCTCAATTTATCCGAGGATTCGCTGTCGGAAGCCAAGCGCGTCGTCACCGAACGCTTCGGAGCGCCATACGCGCTTGGCGAACCGCGGCGGTTTAAAACGAAGTCCAAAGGGGCGCAGGAAGCGCATGAAGCGATCCGCCCCACCGACCCCGCGCGCCATCCAGACGACATCAAGGACTTTCTCGATATAAAACAATGGAAACTCTACAATCTCATCTGGCGGCGGTTCATCGCTTCACAGATGACGCCCGCCGTTTTTGACACCACCGCCGTTGACATTCAAGCCGCCGGCGCGGGAGGAAAAACGTTTACTTTTCGCGCAAACGGCGTAGTGAAAAAATTCGCGGGATTTCTCGCCGCATATCCCATTAAGTTTGAAGATGCGCTTCTTCCCGAAGTCGCAAAAGGAGAAAAACTTGATGCGGAAAAAGTGGAAGGAGTTGCCCATTTCACCGAGCCGCCTCCGCGCTTTACGGAAGCGTCGCTGGTCAAGGCGCTTGAGGAATACGGCATCGGACGCCCTTCCACCTACGCGCCCACGTTGAGCACCATACAGGCGCGCGGCTACATAGATAAAAATGAACAAAGGCGGCTCCAGCCGACGGAGATCGGCGTGAAAGTCAACGCCCTTTTGACAGAACATTTCCCGCACATCGTTGACATCGCATTCACCGCGCACATGGAAGAAGAATTTGACAAGATCGCGGAAGGAAAAGCCCCCTGGCAGGAAATGATCAAGGCATTCTACGGGCCGTTTCATCAGAACCTCACCGCAAAATACGAAGAAGTGAAAAAAGAAATTATGGAAGAAAAAACGGATCAAGTGTGCGAAAAGTGCGGCAAGCCGATGGTCATCAAAACGGGACGCTTCGGAAAATTCCTCGCCTGCACCGGATTCCCCGACTGCAAAAATACCAAGACCATCAAAAAAACAACGGGCATCACCTGCCCCGACTGCAATGAAGGAGAGCTTCTTGAGCGCAAAACGAAAAAGAAACGGATATTCTGGGGATGTTCGCGCTACCCAGACTGCAAGTACGCGACCTGGGCAAATCCGTTGAAGAAAAAGGAAGAAGCGGAAGAAGCGCAGGCGAAAGAAGAGCCCGCCGAGCCGGATGACGAATCACTTGATTCCTGACCTCTCATCATCTATCCTGAAGTTACTACAATGGACGTTCGGGATATTCTGGGAAAACTTAAAAGCAAGAGTAAAAGCGATGAGGAGCTCATCGCCAAGGCATTTCGATTTTCACAAGAAAAGCACAAAGACGAATTGAGATATTCGGGAGACCCGTACTTCGTGCATCCGTTCAATGTCGGCGCGACGCTCGCCGAAATGCAGGTTGACGCTAACACCGTCGCGGCGGGCCTTTTGCATGATGTATGCGAGAACGCTCCCGAACAAGAGCGGGACGCACGGGAAAAAGAACTCCAGCGCGAATTCGGGAAAGACATCGCGTTTCTCGTGCAAGGCGTCACCAAACTCGGCAAACTGAAATACAGCGGCGAGGAACGGTATCTGGAAAACATGCGCAGAATGTTTCTGGCCATGGCCCAGGACGTGCGCGTGGTGCTCATCCGCCTCGCGGACCGGCTCCATAATATGCAAACGCTTGCGCACGTTCCCGAACACAAGCAGAAACGCATCGCGGATGAAACGCTTGAAGTATATGCTCCCCTTGCCGACCGGCTCGGCATGGGAAAACTGAAAGGAATATTGCAGGACCTTGCGTTTCCTTTTTCATTCCCGAAAGAATACGCCGCGCTCGGCGAACTGGTGAAAGACCGGCTCGCCAAAAAAGAGGTTTATCTGGCCAAAGTGAAATATAAGATCGGCGAGGAAATGAAACATGCGGGAATCTCCGTCGTCGCGGCGGACGCGCGGGTGAAACATTTTTACAGCTTGTATAAAAAGCTGAAGCGGCACAACGACAACTTTGACGAGATCTACGATCTGGTCGCGTTGCGCATCATCGTTAACACCATGGAAGATTGCTACGGGGCGCTCGGCATCATCCATAAACTATGGAAACCCCTGCCCGGACGCATCAAGGATTACATCGCGCTCCCCAAGCCAAACGGCTACCAAAGCATACATACCACCGTCTTTTGCATGGACGGCGAGATCACTGAATTCCAGATCAGAACGGTCCAGATGCATGAGGCGGCAGAAAACGGCATCGCCGCGCATTGGGCTTACACCATGCAGGGCAAGCCGGATGCGGGCGGCGTCGTTTCAAAAAATCTAAAGTGGATCGCCCAGATACGGGATTGGCAAAAAGAATCCGCCGGCTCTAAAGAATTCCTCGAAAGCTTGAAAATAGATGTTTTTAAAAACCGCATATTCGTATTCACTCCCAAAGGAGACGTGATAGACCTGCCCGAGGGAGCAACGCCGGTTGATTTCGCCTACCACGTGCACTCCGACGTCGGCAACCAATGCAACGGCGCAAAAGTGAACGGAAAGATGGTATCGCTGGACTCTACGCTCAAAAACGGAGACTGGTGCGAGATTCTCACCCAGAAAAACAAAAAGCCCTCGCCTTCATGGCTGGACTTCGTCAAAACGAACTACGCGAAAAGCAGGATACGGAATTTCGGGAAATAGCTTTGGCAATTATTTATTCGTATTTATTTGCCGCTGGGTCCCTATTCAGTACGCCGCCCATCCTTTCTTTTGTATCGTAAGTCCAGTATTTCCTAACGTGACCCGGTAGAACTTCTCATCGACGCCTTTTTCTTCGATTTGTTTCACAAACCAGTCGTACTCTTTCTGCCTTTCCGCATCCAGGTTATCGTAAACCACGTATTCGTGCGGCGCGGTTTTCGCGTATGTTTTGGCAAAAATCCATGTATTACCTTTGATGAACTTTTTCAGTCTGATTTCGTCTTCCGTCATACTATGTCGCTATTTGGCCTCAAGTGCTTCCTTAATCCATAAGCAGACTGAGAAAAACGCGGTGCGGGCACTCTCGCTTGCAAGCTCTCGCAGGGGCAGCTTCATTCCGTTGAACCCGTCCACATTGCCTAAATCAATCGCTGCGCCCTTGATTGATTTAAGACGCTTCAATATCTCCGCTCGTTTTTCTAGCTTATCGAATGGCACAGGGCTTTTATTCCCCGCATGAGGGACGTTCCAGGAAACCATTGCGTCTCCTGTCACGCCGAACGGATAAAATCCTTTTTTACCATCGGGATAATAGCAAAGGAAGAAGCCGCCGCGCTGGCTGTTGCTCCATTCAATTTCGATGCCATTCTTTCCGGACCAATCGATGACCTGCTCCGCCACCCGCACTTCTTCCGCGCCGAACTCCTGCAGGCGCTGTTTGAAAAGATCCCAATTCCACAGTCTGCCCGCACTTCTTGTTTTCGGAAGTCCCTTTTTGACTTCTGCCCCATATATTTTCGGAATAATAATCTCATACGTGTCGTGCTTGTAGTATTCAAGCTCCACGGCATAAATATCGAATTCGCTATTCTGGTTCACATATAGAATCAGGTCCTTGAGCCGGTCATCGAGGCTGTCCATCAGAATCACGAAATGGAGGACACCGTCATTCAGGTTGTTTTTAACGGAATCCAGCAGCTTCCCCAATTCTTCATTGGATAAGCCGAAATATTCCTGGAGCTTCTGGTTAAGCAGGACTTTAAATGTTTTCTGGACACTGCTATCGAGAATGCTGGAAAACTCGCTAAAATCGCCCGAGTGCTTCCACAGCGCCGCACCGTAATCAAGCACTTGCGCGATAACCGTGCGCTTATCAGGATTTTTATACAGCTTGGTCTCTACGATGTAGATCTCCCCATCCTTGTCTATACCGATCGCGTCGATGGGGCCGCTGTTGGTCGGAAATTCGCGCGCCAGGATAAGCAGTTTAATATCTTCCTTTATGTCGTAGAGAGGGATGCTCTCCGGATTTTCATAGATGTACTTTTGGAGATAGTCCTCTTTCTCAAATGTTGATTTATCTACCCGTACGGCGTTCTTGCCGTTTTTTGAAATGATAATAGCCATGGTTCATGAATTGTCGGTTATCTTCTTCACGATGTTCTTGAGGTCTTCGTTGGAGAAATATTTGATGACGATCTTGCCGCCGTCGGACACATGCGGGCCCGGCTCTACCGTGACTTTCGTGCCAAGCCGCGCCTCAAGCCGGACCATGGCGTCTTTAGCCATCGCGTCAAGCGACGCGGCCGACTTTGACGGCACTTTTTTATACCTGCGTGCGGCGACTTCGGTCTGGCGCGCCGAAAGCTTCTGCTCGCGCACTTCGCGCCATAATCTCAGGCGCAGTTCGTCGCTTGCAAGCGCAAGCATCGCCCGCGCGTGATTTTCCGAAATGGCGCCCGCGACAATATCGTCCCTGATCTGTTTCGGAAGCGACAACAGACGAATAGTGTTGCCTACTGTCTGTCTGCTTTTGCCGACGCGCGCGGCGATATCTTCTTGCCGCATCCCGAATTCCTCCGAAAGCCGCTTGTAACCCTCCGCGAGTTCAATGGCGTTGAGATTCTCCCGCTGGATATTTTCCAAAATCGCGATGCGCAAACCCTCTCTGTTTTCTCCGATGTTTTTCACGATAGCGGGGACCTCTTTGAGCCCCACCAGCTTCGCCGCGCGCCACCGCCGCTCTCCCGCCACTATTTGATATGTTGGTTTCCCCTGAACGCCTTGCGCCTGCGAAACAATGATCGGCTGTAAAATGCCATCTTCTTTGACCGAGCTTGCGAGCTCTTTCAGCGCCTCTTCGTCGAAATGCTTGCGCGGCTGGAACGGGTTTGGCTCTATCCTTTCTGTGGGAATATAAAAAATGGTTTCGTGGCGGCCTTCGATGTCCGCCTTCACCTGTTCTTTCTGCGTATCGTTTATCGCTTTGGGCTGAATGAGGGACGAAAGTCCCCTTCCGAGCGCCATATGTTTATTCGCCGATGGGCTCCGCAGAAATCACAGGGACCGCTTCTTGTGCGGGTGCATGCGATTCGCCTCGCGCCAACGCTATTATTTCTTTTGCAAAATTCTTATATGCGATCGCCCCATGCGACCACCAGCGGTATTCCATGATCGTCTGCCCGTAACTGGGGGCCTCCGCCAGATACACCGAACGCGGAATCACCGTTTCAAACACGTGCGCCGGAAAATTCTTCCTTACTTCTTTCTCCACTTCCTGCGAAAGCTTGTTGCGTTTGTCGTACATCGTCAGCACGGCGCCCATGATGGTAGTGCCGGGGCTGATGTGCTCCTGCACCATGCCAATCGTCCGCACCAACTGGGACAATCCCTCAAGCGCGTAATATTCCGACTGCACAGGAATGATCACTTTCTGCGCCGCGACCAATCCGTTGATGGTTAAAATACCAAGCGACGGCGGACAGTCAATCAGCACAAAATCATAGTCCGACGCAACTTTCTGCACGATTTCAAACAGCTTAAACTCGCGCGAGGGCATGCCAATGAGTTCCACCGCCGCCCCCGCGAGATCAACTGACCCCGGCAACAAAAAATAATTTTTTACGCTGGTCGCCACTATCGCGGTGTTCGGGTCAATCCCGTCCGCGATGCAGTGATACAAGTTTATTGTACCATGTTCAGGGCGAAAACCAAGACCGGTGGTGGCGTTCGCTTGGGCATCAACATCAATCAGTAACACTTTCTTCCCGAAGGAAGCTAGGTAAGCTCCGGTATTTACAGAGGTGGTAGTTTTTCCAACACCCCCTTTTTGATTTGAAAACGCGATAATCGTAGCCATCTTTTATGTATATGATACCGCAAAACTCCTGAAATTGACAACGAAAATTAAAACCGATACGCTAAACAAAGACTTTAAACGCCTGGGTGGCGGAATCGGTATACGCGAAGGTCTCAAAAACCTTTGAGCGCAAGCTCGTGGGAGTTCAAGTCTCCCCCCAGGCACATGGCTGTATAATATCGTTGAGACGGATCGGGCGGGACAAAACGGAAGATTACATTATCCGCTCATTGAAAATCTACCCATATTGAGAGAGAAAGGAGAACGCCAATGTCCAGAAAAAACTGCTTTATTAAAATATCGGGTGATATGCTCAGCGATGACGTGCTGAACTGGATTAAAAAATTGAGTCAAGAATATTTTGTAGTGGTGTGCGTCGGGGGCGGAACGCAGATCAACGAAGCATTTACGGGAGCAGGCATGCCAGTTGGTGAATTTGGACCATTGGGTCGTGAAACTGCCGGCTTGAAAGAGAAACAATTGGCACGCGATACACTGGAAAGAAATCAGGCAGAGATTCAAGATCGTTTGGCTGATATGGGCGCACACGCCAGCGTAGTGATTCCCATGATAGAAATCGGCACTGTCCTTTGCCACGTCAATGGAGATCAACTTATTCTTTCCGTTTATCACGGATTCGACATCTTATATGTCGTCACGACAAACGACCGTCTGGAAAAGAAAAAAGCGTTTTTCGCGCCTTACAAAAAAATCCAAGTGATAGGATTTTAGTGCAAAGAAATAAAAAAAGGATCCCGTATTTTAAAAAGATGCGGGATTCTTTTTTTCTATATCACAATCACGTTTATCAATCTGTCCTTCACGAAGATTGCCTTCTTGATTTCTTTCCCTTCGGTAAATTTCTTCACTTTCTCGCTTTGTAAGGCGGCCATCCGCGCGTTTTGTTCAGAAATTCCTTTGTGCGCTTTCACCACATCGCGCACTCTGCCGTTGACCTGAATCACCAGATCAAATTCCTCTTCTGCGATAAGTTTCGGATCATGCTTCGGCCACGCTTCACCATGAACCGATTTTTTATTTCCAAGCGGGCGCCACAATTCTTCCGCCAAAAACGGCGCGAAGGGGGCGAGCAACTTCACAAACGACTCGCGGCTCGCGACTGACAACTGATTTTGTTTTTCCATCTCATTGAGCAAAACCATCATCGCGGAGATTGCCGTGTTGAAGTGGAATTGCTCAATATCCTCCGTCACCTTCTTTATGGTTTTATGCAAGAGCCGTTCAAACTCAGAGTTTTCCTTTTTCAGCGAAGCTGGTTTGGAAATTATGCGGTACGCCCGTTCCACGAACCTCCGTATGCCGATGATGCTTTTAATATCCCACGCTTTGTTGTCTTCAAACGGCCCCATAAACATTTCGTACATCCGCAAGACGTCCGCGCCGTATGCGGAAACGATGTCATCCGGATTGATCACGTTCCCGCGCGACTTGGACATTTTCTGCCCGTCGGGACCTAAAATCAGCCCCTGATTCAGCAACTTCTGAAACGGTTCTTTTGTGGAAACAACGCCGATGTCATACAAGAACTTGTGCCAAAAACGGGCGTACAACAAATGCAAAACCGCATGCTCGGCGCCGCCCACGTACATCCCTACGGGCATCCATTGTTTTTCTTTTTTGGCATCCGCGAGCTTCTTTTTGTTTTTCGGGTCAAGATAGCGCAGATAATACCAGCACGAACCTGCCCACTGCGGCATGGTATTGGTCTCGCGCTTGGCGGGCCCTTTGCACTTCGGGCATTTCGTGCGCACCCACTTTTCAATCGCGGCAAGCGGCGACTCCCCCGTTCCCGTCGGCTCATAGGACGCGACAGTGGGCAGTTTCACCGGCAAGTCCTTTTCCGGCACGGGCACAACGCCGCATCGCGGACATTTCACAAGCGGAATGGGCTCGCCCCAGTACCGCTGGCGGGAAAAAATCCAGTCGCGCAGTTTGTACTTCACCGTCGTGGTACCGCCAACGGATTTTGTAATGGCTGTTTTTGCCTTTTCCGATTCCATGCCGTCAAATGTTCCTGAACCGACCAGATGCCCTGCCCCTTCATACGCCTTTTCCAATATCGGACATATCGGCTCGGGATAATTCGGGCACACCACCATCTTGACCGGCAGGCCGAATTTTTGCGCAAACTCAAAATCGCGCTGGTCGTGCGCCGGCACCGCCATGATCGCGCCCGTGCCGTACCCCCCCAGCACGTAGTCCGCGACAAACATAGGGAGCTTTTCCTTGGTTGCGGGATTGACCGCCTGCACTCCCTTCAATCGGACGCCTGTTTTCTCCCTTGCTTCGGACGTGCGTTCAATCTCGCTTTTGTTTTTCGCCTGCTGGACATACTCGCGCACTTCTTGGACGTTCTCAATCCCGAGCGTATTCCCCTCAAGAAGCGGATGTTCCGGAGCAAGCACCACATACGTCGCCCCGAAAAGCGTATCGGCGCGCGTGGTGAACACGGAAATCAAGCTTGAAAAAATATGTCCCGTGCTCACATGGTTTTTGACTCTTGCGAACATTTCTGCAAACACCTCGTCTCCGTGATCCTCGGGAAGCGCGCGTACGCTCTGCCACCGCAATTCCGCCGCCGTCTTGGGCTGTACGCGGGAGGCCTTGCCATTTTTTAACCCAAACACAAGCAGGAGCATATTCTCTTTTTCTCCCGGACGACTGTGAAAATGCCCGAGAAATCCGCGATATTCAAGATCTTCCTGGCGCAAAGATGTTTCTTCCCCGATTTCCCGCAACGCCGCCCTCACCATGTTCGAATCATCCTCTTCAATTTTCCCGGCAGGGAAAAGCCATTTTCCTTCAAACCGTCCGCTTTTGCGCTTTTCGATGAGCACCTCGCCTTTTTCATTGACAATCGCAAACACGGTATGCGTCTGCCGCTCGTGATGCAATTTGAAATCAACTTGGGCGCCTTCGGACTTCCCTATCCAGTTTCTTTGCATCGCCTTTATTCTCTCCGGCCAGTCAAGCGCGTCCACATCATGCAACAGGCGTTCCGCATACTGAGTGATTTTTAAAATCCACTGGCGAATCTTCTTGCGGATAACCTGGGTGCCACACCGCTCGCATTTCCCGTCCACCACTTCTTCGTTGGCAAGCCCCGTTTTGCACGACGGGCAGAAATTGATGGGCGCCTCGGCTTCATAGGCGAGCCCGCGTTTGAACATCTGCAAAAAAATCCACTGCGTCCATTTATAATAGCCCGGGTCGGTCGTGTTTATCTCGCGCGACCAGTCGTACGAAAATCCTATCGCGTCCATCTGCTTTCTGAAATTGGCCACATTTTTTTTCACCACCTTCGCGGGATGCACTTTATGCTTGATGGCGTAGTTCTCCGCGGGCAAGCCGAACGCGTCCCACCCCATGGGGTGTAGGACATTGTACCCGTTCATGCGCAAAAAGCGCGAGTAAATATCCGTCGCGGTCTCACCCACGGTGTGCCCCACATGAAGTCCCTCCCCGGAAGGATACGGAAACATGTCCAGCACATATGCGCGCGGTTTTTTCCCCGTGTCCGGTGCGGCGTAAAGCTTTTTGTTCTTTGCCCACGCGTTTCGCCACCTTTTTTCTATCGTGTTGTGATCGTAGCGCGCCATAAAAAGTGTTTGTACTATAGCAATTCTTGATTGACTTTTCAATGAGAATTGATAAAACCGCCTTCCTATTATATAGTGAGCGTGACGCTTCCGCTCTGCCCCCATAGCTCAACGGATAGAGCAATTCCGTCCTAAGGAAAAGATGGGGGTTCAATTCCCTCTGGGGGCACCAAATGTAACTTTTTCGAGCGGCGGAAACTGAACGAATGAGGAAACCCCGCCCACTGGTGAGCACGCCAGCAACCCCGAAAGAAAAAACACTCCTTACTATTTGCTATTTAATCATAACTGTCCCTATTTTCATTTTTCCCGTTTACATTTTACTCTGGACGCTGCAAAAAACCGGCACCCCTCTATTCCCGTCTTAGTCCGATTCTTCTAAAATCGAAATCAACCGTTTAGGCGTATCCTTGCAGGGATATTTATTTTGACTCAGAACTAATCGTCGTCTCAATCGAACCGTCGTTTTGGCGCTCAAGCTTTACATTCACGGGGTACTCTTTCCCGGGCAGCGGCCGGATCAAGACCAGGTCGGAGTCCTCGGAGGTGCCTGGGGGCGCCGTCAGTTTGAGGGCGGCCTTCACGCCCGGCCCAGCCATGACCGTATCGCCAAGACGGAGTGTGTCGCTTGCCCGAAGAGCGCACAGTTTGCCGCTTTGCTCGTCTTTAAGGAAGAGATTACCAGACGAAACCGAGACGACCTGTCCAACGACATTCTGATTGCTGGTAGCACAGGTAGATGGCTTTCCTAATTTACTCAACGCGACCGCGCCTAAAACCACGACTGTGCCCACCATCGCAACCGAAACAGCGTTTAGCCCGAGTATTTTAAAATTTTTCATAATACTCTATTGGTACTTTATTTCCCTGTACTTCTTCCCGCCGTATCTCTAATCCCCATGATGCCGCCGTTGGTCTGGATTTCAAGCGGGTCATTGCGCTTGGCCAGCTTGGCCCACATACCTCCCTGTCTGATGATGATTCTTTTCACGCTTGGTTTTCCTATCTCCTTCACCGTACCCTCGCCCACAATCTCAATGACCGAGCTTTTGTTAATGCCGACCCGGCCGCCAAGCACAAACTCAATCGCCGCCACGGTGTTGCCATCGGTCCGCAGTTTGTCGCCGATCATAATATCCATGCCGTCGTAGGCGGTGTACCATTTGTCGCCGCGAGCGTACTCGATCTTGGTCGGCGCGTTACGACTGATCTCTTTGATTTGAGTGATCTTGGCAACCGGTTGAGATTTATCGGGCGGTTGGATTATGGGAGGCGGCTGCGGCTTCGGCGGCTGCGGCGGCTGCGGCGTCTGTGAAGCCGACGCGCCGAAGCGCTTAGCACTCCATCCGCCTGCCCGTCCATTGTTGCCCGTCCATGTTCCGTCCATAATGGTCGTATTGTCGCCCCAATAGTAAACTTTTCCGACAAATGTCGCGATATACCCTGGGGAGGAATCGTTGTAGGTAGTAATAATCGTCACGCTATCACCGCTCACACTGCCGGTAATGGCCGCGAAGACCCTGCCCTTACCGTCTTGAGATTCAGCCCTGCCGATGAGCGAACCAACGCCGGAAGTGATGACAAAATCCATGTTGCAACTGGAGCAATGCCATACCCCCGTGAGATCGTAGCCGGCCAGAACGCCAGTGGCGGGCGCAAACGCGAAAAGCCCCGCGGCGCCAATAATAATGCCGACCATGATAACGACACGTTTTCTATAAGCGTTCAAGCGTGTGAACATACTTTTCATTTGATGAGGATATTCCAAAGTATAGCGCTTTTTTTCTTTGGCTGCAAATCCTATCTATGATACCCTATTTTAATCAGTAAACGGGAAAAATGAAAATAGGGACAGTTATGATTAAATAGCAAATAGTAAGGAGTGTTTTTTCTTTCGGGCGAAAAAGGTTCGCGCAAAGTGTATAATTACAGCACATGGTTTTGAAAAAACAATTCGGGCCTGTGGTATAACGGTAACACACGTCCATGGCATGGACGGGTTCGGGGTTCGATTCCCCGCAGGTCCACAAAAACAAGGAGCGTAACGACTATGTTTTTGTGGTGTTTGTTTGAAAAAGTCAGAACCCATTTTGCGGAGAACCCTGAAAACTAATGCGGACTCGGCAGGGCGAAACATTTGACTGGGGCTATGGATTTCGCCCTGCCTCGGCTGATTTCCCGCCCGCAGGAGGGGTCTGGGGGTTTTCATTTTCGCCGCCGAATTTCGTATTTCGCTTTGCGAAAT
>JACQDT010000027.1 GCA_016200965.1 Candidatus Azambacteria bacterium
CTGGAATGCCCGAGCGGGTTGACGGACTGAGGGAGGATGGGGTGGACACCCTGCCCGCTTGGCCTCCGCACACTTTTCTTAACAAAGTGCTGGCGGGGAATAACATACGAAAGTTGTAAATAACGCTTGGAAATCTTACATATGATAGCATGAATATGCTTCTATGAAAATCGCAATCAGGGTTAAATTAAGGGCGAGAAAGGAGAGTGTGGAGAAAGAAAAAGATGGAACGTGGCTGGTTGCGGTAAAGGCATTGCCCGTCGCCGGCAAGGCGAATGACGCGGTGATCAAGGCAATCGCGAAATATTTCGGCGTTGCGCCATTGCGGGTACGGATTGTCTCTGGTTTTTCCTCCCGCCGGAAAATGATGGAGATTATGTAAACGGGTCTTACAAGGGGGGATGCGCGCATTGCGGATAATGCGCGTTTTGTTATACTGTTTAAAGAAGGGAGGTGTGCCATGTTTACGCTGCGGATAACAGAGCATGCTCATAAAAAAGAAGGGCCGTTCTGCGAAATTTTGCAAAATGGCATGGAGGTGGTGGGGGCGATATATAGCACTTTGCGAGGGATTAAAGTCGTCAGCGTGCGCTATCTTGCCAATAACGCGGAAAAGAAGGTGGTCATAGACAGAAGCGGGTCGCGCCCTATTCCGGCCATTTTAGTCAATTTCATCGACTGACGATGGCAATGGAAACATCAAGAGTCAGGAGTCGTAACGATTTCTGACTTTTGCTTTACATGGTCGGAAACGATATAATGGAAGCATATTAAAAATGTAATATATGCTTATCTCAAAAACGATGGGTGTTCGTTTCTTGTGTGCGGGCGTGTTGTCTGTTTTTTCATTTTTCATGGCCGGCCATGCTTTCGCGTCGTCATCCGTTACAGTGGGGTATCCGAACGGCGGGCAGTGTTTCGTCCCGGGATCTCCGGTGGCGATCAGCTGGAGCGGCGCCGAGTATGATCATGTGGCGATTGCGTATCGCGCCGAATCGGAGGGGGCACAGCCGACATATATGTCAAGTTCCTCGTCATGGAATATCGCGCATCCCGTTTCGGGAGGCACATACAATTGGACGAGCACCGGCTCGGTGCCGATCAATATTCCGTACAGAATTTGGATAGAGGCCCACAACGCGTCTCATGGGATGTTAGCCGTTGATTCCTCCGACATGTCTTTCGGTTTCGCGTCAAGCTGCGGTAGTTCGGGAGGAACCAGTACTTCCACCTCCGATACCATCGCTCCCACCGCGCCGTACTCTGTCTCCGCCTACGCGCTTTCTTCCTCGGGCATCAGCGTTTCATGGTCCGGCGCCACCGACAACATGGGAGTGACGGGATACAAGATCTACCGCAACGGCGTCTATCTTACCTACACCTCCTCGCTCTCGTATCAGGATGCGGGCCTTTTGGCAAGCACGCCCTACAGTTACACGATCGCGGCCTATGACGCAGCGGGCAACGTGGGGCCGCAAAGCGTCATAACATCTGTTGTCACATCCCCGGCATTGATTACGCCGACGATGCTTTCGGGAAAAGCGGTTAATGCAAGCGGAGTGGGAGTCGCGAATGTGTGGGTGAACGCCGAGCAAAGCATGAATGGGACATTTGTGCAGACAAAAACAGGAACCGACGGTTCTTACGCGCTTACGGTATCCGCGGGGGATTGGAGCGTGAACGCGTATCCCGAGCAGAGTTTGGGATACAACTATGCGCAAGGAGCGCGGCGGATCACGGTTTTGGCGGGCGTCGCCGTAACGGTACATTTCACGCTTGACTCGCTTGATGCGCAGATCACGGGGAGCATTGTGGACGCGGCCGGGCAAGTGATCTCCACCGCGTACGGGTATGTGTCCACTGCATCTTCCGGCGTCTATTCTTCTTCAACTGCCGCGACGACAATGTCGTTCGGGGGGTCCATAGATAAAGGAATCTTCAGTTTCCATGTGCCGCAGGGTACCTACGCTCTTTCGGTGTATTTTCCGTCCAACAGCGCGATTGCGCCGCCTCCGCCGCAAACGGTGACGGTCGGGACGGGAGAAATAAAGAAAATAAATTTTGTTGTAGGTAAAAGCGATGCGACCATTTCCGGTTTTTTGAAAGACGCGTTCGGGAATGTGATTGTCAATCTTGATCCTGCGAAGGTGAACGTGTACGTATCTTCGCACGCGGGCGCATGGTACAACGCGAATACGGATGTTTCCAAAGGAACGTTCAGCGCGCAAGTTGCCGCAGGGACGTGGTATTTGGGCTATTGGGTTGACGTGGCGACGGGGTACGTGTCCCAGACGGATGACAGTGAGGTGACGGTGAATTCGGGTGAGAAGCGGAGCGTGGATCTGGCGCTTGTACGATCAAACAGTTCAATCGCGGGAACGGTGAAAGCCGCGGACGGAAAGCCGCTTGCGGGCGCGTGGGTTTCGGTTGATCAGAGAAGTTTTTCCGCAGCAGGGACCTTATCTCAAACCACAACAGGCGTTTCGTCGTTCATGGTTGGCGGAAATTCCGATGCCAATGGCGCGTTCAGGGTATCCGTTCCTCAGGGAACATATTTCGTGCACGCATATCTCCCTGCCACTTCAGGATATATCAACCCGCCCGAGGCAACCGTGACGGTTGTTTCAGGCCAGACCGCGAGTGTTGCCATTGTGTTTAAGAAGCCCGATGCGTTTGTTTCAGGAATGATTACCAGTAACGGCAAAGGGGTAGCCGCATTTGTGTGGGCGTGGGCTGAATCCGGGGGGTACGCCAATGCGCGCGCGGATAGCCAAGGAAAATATTCATTGACGGCATCGCGCAATCAGCGCTGGCATATTGCCGCATCGCTTGAATCCGCCGGCGCGTTTTTTAAAGCATCGGATTCGGTGATTGACATAAAAGATGAAAGCGCGCTCACGCAGGATATCGTGGTGTTGCCCGTCGTGATGTCCGCTCAAGCGGTGGAGAGGGTGGTGGAAACGGTGAAGCCGCAGGCCATCGAACTTTCCGATGGCGCCAAAGCGATATTGCCCGCAAATGCGTTGGCGGCAAGCGGGTCGGCAAACGTAAGCATGAAGCCGTCCGTGGAAACGCCCTCGTTCGGCTCGTCCAGCGTGGTGGGAACCAGCTATCAAGTAGAAGCAAAAGACACGGGGGGAACATCCATCACGACGCTGAATTCGGATATGACCATTACGATCCCGTATGATGAAAAAGAATTAGAAGCAAAGGGCTTGCGTCCCGAAGACCTCGCGCTGAGCTTCTTTGACGAAGCGACGGGGGCGTGGAAATCGCTTGAGAAGCAGGTGGTTGATAAGACGTCAAAGACGGTATCGGGAACAGTCGCGCACCTGACGCTCTTTGCGCTGGTGGCGCCCGCCGACACGACGCCCCCGCAGGCGCCTGCGGGCGTATCGGTCTCGGTGAGTTCAGGAACGGTAACGCTCGCATGGAAAAATCCCAGCGCGGACTTCCATCATGTAAAGATCTATCGTTCAACGAAAGAAGGGGATTTGGGCGCGGTTGCGTTCAATTATCTGACAGGTACTTCCAAAAGCGACACGTTTCAAGGAGTAGTCGCGTATTATACGGTGCGGGCGATCGATCTGGCCGGCAATGAGTCGTCAAATACAACGCAGTACAAGGCGCAGGAAGGAATGACCGCGACGAGCGGGTCGTCGTCTTCAAAAGTGCTTTTAATCAAGATCGAAGGGGATTCCCGCGTATACGCGGTGGTGAATAATGTGAAGCGCCACATTCCTACCGCTGATGCGTTTATTGCCGCCGGTTTTCTGTGGGGAGACATCAAAACGGTAACCGCAGGCGAATCCGCCGCATATCCGACAAGCAATCTTTTAAAGACATCCGATAGTCCGAAAGTATATGCCGTCGAAAATGGAAAAAAGCGATGGATAAAAAGCGCAGAAGAATTTATCGCGGGCGGCTATAAATGGAATTTAATTACGGAAGCATCCTTGGCGGAGCTTGCCGCCTATGCCGATGCCGTCCAGGCCGCCGCTGTATCGCTCGCGAGAGACCTTAAACTTGGCGCGCGGGGAAATGATGTCCGCACGCTCCAGCAGACGCTGGCAAAAGATAAGAGTGTCTATCCGGAAGGAAAGATAACGGGATATTACGGAAAGCTTACTCAGAGTGCTGTGCAAAGATTCCAGCGGAAATATGGCATCCCGGAGACCCCGGGTGCAGTAGGGCCGGATACCCGCGGAAAAATAAACGAACTCTCACGGGAATGAGAAAGATTGTCATCGCGTTCTCGTGTATTGCGCTTTTCGCGGTTGCGGTTTTCTATTTCTCCGGCGTACTTATTTCAAAAAGCGGCGCATTCCATTATTACCAGGTACCGGAAGTGAAAATCAGCTCCATAAAACTTGAGGTGGTGTATTTTGTCCCACGCGATCAGACGCCGGATCCTTATTTTTATGGCACGCTCAGGTCGGCGCTTGTCGCGATTCAAAGTTTTCATTCGCGTGAATTCAACGGTTTGAGTGCGTTGCGGTACGCGCTCTATCCGAAGGCTGTCATAGGGGACGAGCCCTCGTCATTTTATGATGGGGTGGATACCTCGCGGGGTAATCCGGGCGCGATGACGCGCATATTCAAAGAGACCGCAACGCGCATATACGTAAAAAACGGCGAATTATACGATGAGCAATTTGTGAGAAGAAAAAAGGACGAATTGCCAGTTCGGGCGTTCATATATCAGGGTGTGGGAGGGTCAAGCGGTGTGTTGTCGGCGATTATGTCGTACGATTACTTTACGCGGACCGATTACGGAGCGACGGTGCTGTATCATGAGGTGCTCCATAATCTCGGTGTACCGGACGCGTATGATTACGACACGGGCGCGCCGCAGTCGGATGACATCATGGGTTCGGGAAGAATGAAACCGATCGCAGGGTCGTACATAAGAGACGAAATAAAGAAACGCATGATGGAATGAAATTAAATCTCCGCAATAAAATACTCATTTTACTGATACTGATTTCTCTTGTGCCATTGGCGCTGTTTGCAACCGTGGGTGTGTATGTTATCAACCTTGCGCAACAGCACAACGTGGCACAGCTTGAAACGCAGTTGTTGACGCAGAAAGTGAAAGAGATTGAAAAATTCATTTCAGAAACGCAGACCATTTTTCATGTGCAGGTGGCTACGCAGGTTTCGGCATTGTCCGGCATTCCATCTGATCAGCGTGAATTTTTACTGAAAGAAATAGCGAAGGCAAGCCGTGCCATCTCGGAAGTTTCTTTTTTGGAATACGATCCCAGCTACCCTGATAAACCCGAGTCAGGGATGGAGTTAAATAAAATAGTGGGTCAAAAGCCATCCCTTGATTTTATAAACAAAAAGAACACCCCTGAATTTACAAGCGTGGTGGAGGGAAACGATTATTTCGGCCCCGTGTATCAGAAAGGAGATGATTTTTATATCACCATCTCAGCGCCGGTACGGAACAAGGACCGCATGGTGATCGGCGTGGTATCAGGAAAAATATCGCTCAAATCCGTAGAACGGATGGTGGCGGACGGCGTACTGGGAAATTCAGGATATCTCATTCTCACTGACAATAAGGGGGTGATTTGGACGAAACCTCAGCGCGCGTCGTTTAAAGGTTTCGGTTCAAATGTGTACGTGCAATCAGTACTTTCAGGGGAAAAAGGAGTGTTTCGCGGCGAGGCGGAGGAATATGTTTCAAGTTTTGGCGATCTGGTGATTGCAAGCGCTCAGAAAATAAGGAATCTTGATTGGGCGCTCGTTGCGGAGTGGCCGAAAAATGATGCGTACGAGATTGTATACGCCACCATGAAGCAGGCGGCAGTATTTTTTGCGCTTATTTTAGGAGTCGTCGTCGCAACGGCGTTTTTGTTTGCGCGCCGCATCACTAAGCCGGTGCGTATTTTAGAGGAAGGAACGCGAGCGATTGGCGGCGGTAATCTCAACAGCCGCATTCTTATTGATACCCGCGATGAATTTGAAACGCTTGCATCCCGTTTCAACGAAATGGCGAAGAATTTAAAAGACATACAGGAATTGCGTGAAGTAAAAGCGCGGGTGCAGGGGTTGATGAGCAGTTTGGAAAAAGAGAAAGAACTGTCGCAGATAAAAGACGCATTTATCGCGACTGCCTCTCACCAGCTACGCACGCCGGTATCCGTGATCCGCTGGATTACCGAGGGGCTTCGCGCGTTTGCGGGATCAGACAAAAAAGAAGAAATTGAGTTACAGCTCAAAGACCTTTCAAAAAACGTGGAGGCCCTTGCGCTTGTCATTGGTGACATCCTTACGGTTGCCGAATTGGGAATCGGATACGAACCAAAAACCATTTCCGAGTTCTCACTACTTGAAAAAACGCGCGAGACCATAGAAAAATTCACTACGGAAGCGGCAGAGAAAAAACTCACCATCGCGTTGGATGCGGCGCACGGCGAATATAAAGCAAAGGGGAGTCCGCACAATATTACGCGGGTGATTGAGCATCTGCTTGATAATGCTATTGCGTATACGAAAGAAGGCGGGCATATTCTTGTGGAGCTGATCTCATCCCCGAAAGAGATCACGTTTTCAATTAAAGACGATGGCATTGAAGTTCCTTTGGAGGATCAGAAACTCGTGTTCGGCGAATTTTTCAGAGGGAAGAATTCCATTGAGATGAAAAACGTGGGAACCGGATTGGGGCTTTTCATCGTGAAAAACATCGTTGAAGGCCACGGCGTGAAAGCCGGCGTCCAGTCACCGGCCGACTGGGGCGGCAAAAAAGCTGGCGCGCGGTTCTATTTTACTCTTCCTTTTATGACATCGAAATGAGTTCCGTGGGAATATGAAGCGTATTTTTTTCGGTATTTTAACGGTTCTTTTAACGAGCGGCATCATATATGCCGGCGTTTTTTATTGGCGGAATTTACGCGGAGCGTGGTCTGCGATCGAAAATCCGCCCCAGGATATTACGCGTTCCATACCGTCTGCGGCGACGAGGACGCCAGAGGCGCTACCTTTGCCGGTGAATGCAACCGGCATCCCGCTCACGCTACCTCCCGGCTTTTCTATTTCTATATACGCACAAGGTCTTGGCGGGCCGAGGGTTCTTTCATACGATCCGACGGGCACTCTTTTAGCGAGCATTCCTTCCAAAGGGAAAGTGGTCGCGTTACCCGACAGAAACGGCGACGGTATCGCGGATGAAATCGTCACTGTCGCGGACCATCTCAATCGGCCACACGGGATTGCATGGCGTTGCAAAGAGACATGCGCATTGTACATCGCGGAATCGGACAAGGTGGCGACATATGATTATGATACGCATACGCTCAAAGCGTCCGGCAAAAAGAAAATAATTGATTTACCCGACGGCGGAAATCATTTCACAAGAACCATTATGTTCATGCCTTCGCCGGATGAAGACAGATTGCTTATTTCCGTCGGGTCCACGTGCAATGTGTGCGTTGAAAAGGATTGGCGACGGGCGAAAATCCTTTCGGCCAATTATGACGGTACTGACGTAAAAATATTTGCATCCGGCGTGCGCAATTCCGTTTTTATGGCGACCCATCCGGTAATGGGGAACATATGGGCAACGGAAATGGGGCGCGATCTGCTCGGCGACAATACGCCTCCCGACGAGATCAATGTCATTGAAGAAGGAAAAAATTACGGCTGGCCGACATGCTATGGCACAAACGTTCACGATACGGATTTTGATAAAAATACGTATATCCGCAATCCGTGCATGGAGCCGTTTGAAACGCCAAGCCATATTGATATTCCTGCCCATTCGGCGCCGCTCGGACTCGCGTTTGTCCCCGAAGAGGGCTGGCCGCAGGAATATTGGCACAATTTATTTGTTGCGTATCACGGTTCGTGGAACAGGACCACGCCGATAGGATACAAAATTGTCAGGTACAAGTTGGACGCACAGGGACATTATGTGAGTAACGAAGATTTTATTTCCGGCTGGCTTGCCAAACAAGGCGCCCTTGGCAGGCCGGTTGATGTATTGGTCCGGCCTGGCGGCGTGATGTATATTTCCGACGACAAAGCGGGAGTAGTGTACAGAGTAATTTATAGGGGAAAACAAAAGGCAGAGGATACATCAGATCTTATCCGGGTAGAAAACATAAAGCAAAACGATATCGTGAAAAGCCCGCTTATGGCGCAGGGTGAAGCGCGCGGGAATTGGTTTTTCGAAGCATCGTTTCCGGTACGGTTGTACGATGCAAATGGCAAGGAGCTTGCGGCAGTTCCCGCACAGGCGCAAGGGGAGTGGATGACGACAGAATTTGTCCCGTTTCAGGCGCAACTGGAATTTCAGCCGCCGGCCACCGATACGGGGATGCTCGTGCTTGAAAAAGACAATCCTTCCGGATTACCGGAGCACGACGATCAGCTTGTTATTCCTGTCAGATTTAGATAATATAGCAACATATGGGACTCTTTGGACCAACGCCGCCGCCGAGGGTTACGCCCGACGAATTCAAAAATAAGGTCATTTCGCAGTTGTACGTGCATGGTTTTTCGCAGAAGGAACGCGATGAGGTGGAAAAGATATTGCGTGCCGATTTGTTTGAAGAAAAAGAGGTGGATGTAGGCATCGACGCGCACGAGCTTGAAAGAACCGTTTCGTGGCTTAAAGCGAATATCGGCCACCATCTTCTTTCGGCGGAAAAAATAGATGCATTGGAGAACGTACTGAAGAGCTATGTATAAAAAAACCGCCGGTTTGTCAGTTGACGAATGACACGGCGGTCTTTTTATTTGATTCAGGCGTAAAGATCAAGTTGAGCGGGATTCGGTT
This sequence comes from Candidatus Azambacteria bacterium, assembly GCA_016200965.1. Lineage (GTDB taxonomy): Bacteria > Patescibacteriota > Minisyncoccia > GWC2-36-17 > WO2-46-25 > JACQDT01. The sequence goes on from JACQDT010000027.1 coordinate 8,789, forward strand.
TTTTCCACCCCTTCTTTCTTTTTGGTTTTTGTTGTTCTTCCCATACGATGCGATACATTTTTGCGACCTTGGCGAGGGTTGCATAGTAAATTCCTTCGTCAAGCGAATGGGCGAGTGTGATGAATATCACGTTGCCCGGACGCACCCTCCCGGTTCTGCCGTCGCGCTGAATTCGTGAGATTCCTTTCATAGGCATACTGTAGTGAATCGAGGCACTTACCTCCGATACCGAGAGCCCTTCCCAGATTGTGGAAACCACGGCCTCTATTTCTCCCTGCCTTAAATGCAAAACCGTTTCGTCTTGTTTTTTCAGATTCCTGTCTTTTGACCCGAACAGCACATCTGTTTTGACTCCGCGGTCGCACATTGTTTGGCACAGGTAGCGTCCATTCTCCTTTATGCCGACAAACGCGAACATTTTTTTGTTCATACGGCGCAAAGATCCCGCGATATGCATGAGCATTTCAACTTTCGGGTGTTGTTTCGCTTCGGTTGCGATGCGACAGATGCGCATGAATGTTTCATCCCGCATGACGCGTTTTGCCGCTTGTAAGGTTGATTTTGATATGTTGTCCACGTGGGCAAGAAACGCATGATAGGATTCGGTGAGCGCCGTGCATTGGCAGTGTCTCACCATGCCGTACTGAGCGATTTCGGAACGTGCGCGTCCAAAGCGTTTATTGTGCTGGAATTCCGCCTCAAGTCGGTTTTCTATTGTTTTTAGTTCTTTTCTTGTAAGTATTCTGTTGATGGGAAATGGTATTCCTTGCGTTCGCAATCGAAGCGCGGACTCCATAAGCATTTTTTGGAATAAATTATCCATTTCTTTCAAAGTGTCGTCCATCTGAACGATCACTCGGTCGACCAGTATTTCCGGTGTTTTGAGACGAATCGGGACGAATCGCGTGCTGTGGCAGGCCGATTTCATTTCTTCTATTTCCTTTTCATTGTCTCCCGGGGATGCGGTGAGCGAGAGTGTAGGCACGCCCGTTCTAAAAGCCGCCTCCGCAATTTCCACATAGGGATATTTTTTCCTGGCGTGATGCGATTCGTCCAGCACCACAAGCGAAAATCCAGAGAGAAGCGCTTCTTTATCGGCAAGGAATTTATGCGGAGTTGCGAAGATTATTTTCACTCCCTCTGCATTCCAATTTCCTTCCCGATTTCCCCCTATCATAACAAGCGCATTGTCTGCGCGCCCCGTCACATCTTTCCATGATTTTTTATGTTCGTTTGCGAGAATCTTTGTGGGCACGAGAAACAGCACACGTTCTTTCATGGCAAGGGCGGCTAGAAATGCGATAATGGTTTTTCCTCCGCTAGTGGGCATGACAAGGGTGGGTTTTTCTCCGTGTTCGAGGTCAGTAAGGATTTTCTCGGCAGCATTGAACCACTCTTCTTTCCGATTTTCAAGAATGGGTCCTTCAAAAGAAAAACCGTGAAACGGAAGATTCTTCCATATGTCTCGCATGGGGTTTCTCCTTATATGTTGTTGTCAAATTGCGGTTTTTTCCATTGTAGGCCTTATTGTGCAAGTTGTCCTCTTTACAACGTTTGATTTATGTGGTATGCTTTAAAAATGGATTGAACCTTTTAATAACGAGGGAGGGAGCCATGGCGATGATAGAAATAATCAAGCCGCCCAAAAGCAAGACAGATTCCTGCAAAATCCGGATCGGGAATCTGGAAATCACGTTCCGGCAGGGGAAGAAAAGACGTCTTCTTTGGGATGTGAGGAAAGAAGCCCAAGTGGTTGGCCGGGGATCGCTTGAGATTCCGGGTAAGCTTCTGGGGGAAGCGGTGCGCATGGCGTATCGCGCCTATAACGAAGCGGAGCGCCAACCCTCATTATTTTAAAAGCGCGCCGGGGATCCAAAATAGGATTCCCGGCGTTTGCATTTTTGGTTGCCGGTAAAAGCCGCGGGGTGTATACTGGAAGCATACAATCATTAACATGTTTTATATGCCCAGTAGTGAAACCCAGTACTAAAACTTTAGTTTAGTACCGGACTACGCTCCCTACGGTCGCTTCGCTTTGAATGGTGTCAAAGCAAAGCCCGGTAGTGAGCTTGCTCTACTACTGGGTTCTACTACTGGGTATGGACGAGCGCATCAAAAATATAGTCGGTTTCTTCGCGGTTATCACAGTCATGATGTTCGCGTATGCCGCGGCAAGCTATGTGCATACGTATGCAAAGTCAATCAATCCGTCGTCGTTTAGGAGCTTTTCCGTGTCCGCCGAGGGGAAGACGGTGTCCATCCCGGACGTCGCCGAGTTCACGTTCAGCGTGATCACGGAGGGCGGCAAGGACGTGGGAGCTCTGCAGAAAGAAAACAGCGAAAAGATAAACCGCATCAACGCCCTGTTGAAGGCCAAGGGCATCGGCGAGAAAGACATCAAGACGACCAATTACAACGTTGACCCGCGGTATCAGTATTATAACTGTCCCGAGAAGGGCGGTGTCTGTCCGCCGCCGCAGATCGCTGGATACACCATCAACCAATCGGTGAAGGTGAAGATCCGTGATTTTGCGAAAATCGGCGATTTGCTTTCGGGCGTGGTGGAAAACGGGGCGAATTCTGTTTCCCAGCTTGCGTTCACCATTGACGATCCCACGAAGTCCCAGAATGAGGCGCGCGCCGAAGCAATCGGGAAAGCGCGGACAAAAGCCGTTGGCCTCGCGCAGGCAGGAGGATTCACGCTCGGAAAATTGCTCTCCATCGAAGAGACAAGTTACGCGCCGCCCGTTCCATACGCTTCGTTTGAAGGCGCCAAATACGGCATGGGCGGCGGGGGAGCGGCTCCGGCCATTGAGCCGGGCTCTCAGGAAGTATTGGTGACAGTCACTTTGAAGTACGAAATGAAATAATCATGGCGCGCAAGCTAACCGCACGTTTTTTCTCGCGCCCCACGCTCACCGTGGCGCGCGATTTGTTAGGAAAATATCTCGTCGTGCGATACGGGAGAAAAGTTTTGTCGGGGAAAATCGTGGAAACGGAGGCATATATCGGCGAGGATGACCGTGCGTGCCACGCGTCAAAAGGCAGAACGCCGCGCTCGGAAACGTTGTATAAAAGAGCAGGCACGCTGTACGTCTATCTGATCTACGGAATGCATCATTGTTTGAATATCGTTACGGAGAAAGCCGATTTTCCTTCGGCGGTGCTGATTCGCGCGGTTGAAATGGAAGGAGCGGACGGGCCGGGAAAACTATGCAGGGCATTCGGCATAGACCGTCGCATGAACGGTAAAACGGTATATGGGAACGCCCTATGGATTGAAGACAGGGGAGAGAAAACGCCCCGTACCGCCATTGCACAGTCCGCGCGAATCGGCGTACAATACGCGGGGAAGTGCGCGCATTATCCGTGGCGGTTTTTTGTGAAGAACAGCCGCTTTGTTTCTCACTGAAGGAGGGAAAAAAGAATATGGGGAAGCACGTTCACATACTTATAGCTGATGACTCGTTCTCTGTACGGCACGCTGTGAGGTCGCTGTTGGAAGAGATGGGATGCGATATCGCTGAAGCGCCAAACGGCGCGCAGGCGTTGAGCGTCTTGCGGCATGGAAATTTTGACATGCTCATCACCGACCTGCAGATGCCGGAGATGGACGGCATGGCGCTCGTGGCCGCCGTGCGCGCCGACAGCCGACTCAAAAACATTCCCATTATTATGTTCACCCTTCAGGAAGCGATGCAAGAAAAAGCGTTCGCTGTTGGGGTAGATGCGTATATTTGCAAGAAGGAGCAAAATACGAGCGAGCGTCTCGAAAAGACGGTAAAAGAGCTTCTCAAAATGAAAGAAGCATAACGAGATCCCCACCAATCACTGTGGGGATTTTGTTTTTATTTGAGATTGACATTTTTGAGAAAGTATTATATATAGGAATCAGCAAGAGTGGTAGCAATGCCATTCGTTGAAAATTCATCTACTAACAAAAAGGAGAAGACACATGAAAAAATGGAGACATTACAGCGTTCCTTTCAATGGAAAAGTACATTTCGTGCTGGAAGAATTCGTTCTTGAAGCGATTGAATCTCACGCAGAGAGGCGTAAGGTGCCTCTTGATCAAGTGTTTCAGGAGATCTGCGAAGGAGATGCGATTATTCGATTGCACGTCTCCGTTCTCTCTTCGAGCCCCTCAAAGATCATACTCTGATTCCGACACGCGAATAGAAAAAGTCCGTCCGGGTAACAGCTCGGCGGGCTTTTTGTTTTTGTCGCGGTGGCGAAATTATGATACGATAAGAGCATTATGGTGCGGATTATTCATACGTCGGACGTGCATATCGGGGCGAAGTTTTTGGGGTTCGGAAAAAAGGCGCAGGTCCAGCGCCAGGCCTTGCTTGATGTGTTCGCCAAGACCGTCGATCTCGCCATTTCTTCCAAGGCGCACATGCTTGTCGTTGCGGGCGATCTCTTTGATTCCAACTTTCCTTCGTATCAGTCGGTGCATTTTGTGAAACAGCAGTTCAAACGCCTCAACGAAGCGAAGATATACGCCGTGCTTTCTGCGGGCACGCACGACTGTCTCTCCAAGGGCTCCATATACAAGCGGGAGGACTTTGCTTTTGACTTGCCGTACGTGTATGTGTTTGACGGCGAGACCACGGCAAAAGAATTTCCCGATATTGATTTGACGGTCTACGCGAAAGCAAACGTTTCAAATAAGTCCACTGAAAGTCCCGTGGCGTTTTTGGCGTCGGCATCCACGAGCGCTACAACCAAATACAAAATCGCCATGGCGCACGGCTCGGTGCAAATAGAAGGGAAGGCGGCAAAAGACGACCTGCCCATCACTCTTGGAGAGATCGCGGATTCCGGAATGGATTACATCGCGCTCGGGCATTGGCACGGGGCGCAGGAATTTTCATCGGGCAAAACTATCGCGTGGTATTCCGGTTCCCCTGAAATCACATACCAGGAAGGAAAAGGCGGGCTTGGGCAGGGATACGTCTTGCAGGTGGATATCGCCGGTACCGTCGCGGTCAAGCCCATAAAGACAACCGCCAAAGAAGTGCGGGAGATACGCCTTGATATGCAGACATTGGCAACCGCAGAGAATATCACGCGCGAGCTTGAAAGGATCGCCGACCCCAATCTTATTGTTGTCGCGGAAATTTCCGGCATTGTCGCGCCCGAGACGGCGTTGCTGATCGACGCAGAAAAAATAGAAGAAGAATGCAGAGATAAATTTTTCAGTATAAAGGTGAACAACAATATTGCGCTGGAAACGGGAGAGGATAATGCGCTTGCCTATCCCGAGGAGCTTGTTATCGGACAGTTCGTGCGCGTTATGCGGGCGAAGCTGGAGGAGGCAAAAAGCGAGGAAGAAAAAAGAATACTGCAAGACGCTTTGCAGATAGGCGTTGCGGAACTGGAAGGGAAGAATGTACTGGGCGATTAACCTTTTTATGTATTTAAAATCAATCACAGTTAAAAATTTTAAAAAGTTCGCGGATATCACGGTGGCATTTCCATCAGATATCACGGTGATAAAAGGCCCAAACGAACAGGGGAAATCAACTTTGCTTTCCGCCATCATCGCCGGCTTGTTTTACGACCCTAAAAAAAGCAACAAGGATATCCTTGAGCTTCGTTCATGGAATTCAGATAAGCTATATGAGATAACTATGGACATCGAGCATCAGGGCGAAGCGGTGCGTCTTTATAAGAATTTTGAGACAAAGGAGCTTCTTTTGGAAAACAGTTCTGCTAAAAAGAAACTTACAACATTCGGCGCAATCGAAGCGTATCTGCATGAAATAGGCGCGTTGCGCGACCGCGCGCTTTTTGAGCATACGGCGTGCGTCAGGCACGATGCGCTTTCGCTCATTACGGAAGGAAAGCGAGAGATTTCGCAGGCCCTTCAGGAGCTGCTGACGTCGTCGGGGGAACACGTGAGCTCCGACAAGGTGCTTAAAAAGATACAGGCGATTGTTACCGACATCCAGCGCGGCACGAAACAACAGGCGAAAAATCCGGGACAGCTGCGGCTGATTGAACATGAGATTGCCCAGCTCGCCCAAAAGCGCGATGCGCTTAAAACGGAATTGGATGCGGTCGGCTCAAAATCGGAATATCTGGGGACGGTGTCGGACCGTTATCATATTGCCGTGCGGGAATGTGAAGCAAAAAAGATGCAGTACGAAAGAAACGCGGTATATTTCGGTGTTGCCGAAGAGCTGAAAAAAATCCACGCGCAGTTTGACCGCCTCAGCGCCGACGTGAACGCGTTGAAAGAAATTGAGGAGAAAAAGAAAAAAATACGCGCCGACCTCGCTGCGCGGGAAGCGGTTGCTTCGTTTGATGTCAGAAAATGGGATGCGCAGAAACAAGTCATCGGCGTGAAAAAGGAACGGCTGGCGCATCTCGAAACGGAGGCGCGGCAGATGAAAGCGGAAGGAAAACCATCCCGCGTACACATGAAGCCGGCCCATCTCATCCTTTCCCTCGTGCTTTTCGCGGCGGGATTTTCCGGATTCATGTACACGAAACTCTTTTTGCTGTGGATTCTTTTTGCCGCCGCCTTTGCATACAGTTTTATATTCAAGCATGGACTGGTGGCTCATACACAAAAAGGAGTCGGCACGGACGCGTCCGGTTTGGCGCACGAGATCGCGGTGCTTGAAAAGCAGCTGGAAAAGATATTGCGAGATAACGGAGTTGCCGGCGAGGAAGAGCTTATGAAGAAGAAAAAAGAATTTGACGCGCTCACCCAGGAGCTGGTGCGCCTTGAAAGCAGGGAAGAAGGAATGCTGCGCTCCCGGTCTTTCGCCGACGTGCAGCGCGAGCAGAGCGAATACGCAAAGCGCATCGTTATCGAGGAAGCGAAGATAACCGACGAAGAGAAAGTATCGCCGCCCGCGCCCCCTATCCAGCGTTCGCTTGAGATCGATATTGCACATTTTAAAAAGGAGGCAGAAGAGTCCAAGCGGGAAATGGAGCAGGTTGCAGCCGATGTGCGCTCTTCCCGCGCCGATCATGAAGCGGTCGCGGCCATTGAAGAAGAGATTGAATACAAGGAGGCGCAAAAGGCGCGTATCGGGCGGAAAGTGCGCACGCTTGAAATACTCACCGAGGCGCTTTTTGAGGCGCAAGTGAAAACCATTGAAAAATCGCGCAAGGCGATAGAGGAATACATGCGCACATATCTGCTGGTGGTGACGGATGGAAGGTATGACAAGGTGAAAGTCAAAGATGACCTTTCGTTTGAGGTATGGTCGGAAGAGAAAAAGGGGATGATCGTTCCCGAGGAGCATCTTTCCAAAGGAACCATAGACCAGTTCTATCTTATCGCGCGGTTCGCCGTGCTTGACCTGTTAAACAAGGGGGTGAAATCGCTTGTTCTGCTTGACGATCCATTTTCCGGATTTGATACAGAGCGACGTGTGCGCGCACGAGAGATGCTTAAAGACATGACCGACAAATTCCAGATCATTATGTTCACCCATTCCGCGGATTACAAGGGGTGGGGGAATGTCGTTGAGATATGAAATGGCAACGCTCGGGATTCATTTTTGACGTCTACGCGCTATGTATGATCGGGGCCGGCGCGATACTGAATGTCGCTCTGTGGTATTGGTTCACATATGCTTTGCCCACGGACGTCGTATTTGTAACTTTACATTTTACCACCGCGTCCGGAGCGGATCTTATCGGTGAAGCAAAAGAGTTATACAATCTTCCTTACTATGTAGCGTTAGTATCCGTAGTGAATGCGGTCATGGCGCGCGCGATATATCATTATGATGTATTGTCCAGTTACGTGCTTCTTTCTGCGCTTCCCTTGTTGAACGCTTTCGCGCTTTTGAACGGATATCTTTTAATTTCCATAAACAGATAATTACACTTGATTACACTTCTTTATATTCCAACTCGCTGGTTTTGAAGAAGCGCGCAGTGAAGTCAATTGCCTTTTTTGAGTTAAACGCGGCGCAGGTGTAGATGTCCACGGTCAGGAAATGAAACCGTTCCCACACATAAATCGCCGCGCCTGATTCCACCCAAAGAATAATTCCTTCGTAGCCGTCATGGATGGGCTTTGATTTTCCCGTTGCGGAGGTGATAAGCGGTTGCGGCAGGTCGGGGTGAATAGTCATTTTGAGCTCCTTGGCAAGATCAAGAAGATATTGCTTCACCATTTCGCGGGTTATTTCTTGTGTGTACCGCGCTTCAATAACCAGCCGTTGGCGATGTATCGCCGGCTCAATATTTTTCATAACGCATGTTAGTATAGCAACTTCAGCAGATCACTGCAAACTGGGGATAATGATATTAGCGTTGACGCATTGTTTTTGATGTGCTACACCATAGCCAAGGGTATGCAAACCCTTCGCGCAATAGCAACAAAAAGCGGGAATCCGAAATCACGGGTTCCCGCTTTATTTTTACAGGACGGGTCATTATTGTTTTGATGTACACATTTGGCGAGTTTGATGTTTCAAAGAAAAGCGTCGCGAGGCCAAAGCGGGCAGGGTGCCCTCTGTCCCCGTCCTCTTGCTCAATCCGCCGGCCGCTCCAGCGGCGGCCTTGCTTGTCTCCGCAACGGCGAGGTTTTGGTTACACTTCGCTCCATTGTACCGGTTTTGGTTACACTTCGCTCCATTGTACCAAAACCACCCAGCTCGCCTGCTTCGAAGATTTCACAAGAGGACGGGGACAGAGGGCGAGCGATGGCTGACGCCGAGTATTGATTTTCTCGCTGGGAAAATCAATGCGTCTTTTCGTGGAACACCAGACTCGCCAGATGCGTGTAAGTGTTCTCATTATCTACCCTCTTGACAGACATTTTTGTATCTCTATAATAAGAAGACATTGGCACTCTTGTATCGGGAGTGCTAAAATACTCATTCAGGAATTAATCATTATTTAATAAAAAGGCGTATGAAATTGAAACCCATTTCGGATCATATCATCATAGAGCCCAAAAACGAGGAAACCAAGACGAAGTCGGGCATTGTGCTCCCCGATACGGTGGAAAAGGAAAAGCCCCAGCAGGGGGAAGTGGTCGCGGTCGGCCCCGGCAAGATGCTGGAAACAGGTAAAAGGGCGGAGATGCAGGTGAAAGCAGGGGATCGCGTGTTATTCTCAAAATACAGCCCCAATGAAGTAAAGGTTGACGGGAAAGAGTATTTTGTCATCAAGGAAGACGACGTGATGGCGATAATCAAATAAACCTATGGCAAAACAAATTACGTTTCATGAAGAAGCGAGGCAGGCGTTAAAGCGCGGCGTGGACAAGCTCGCAAGCGCGGTGCGGGTGACGCTCGGGCCCAAAGGATCCAATGTGGTGCTTGAGAAAGGATACGGCTCCCCGATTATCACCAACGACGGCGTGACTATCGCCAAAGAGATTGAGCTTGCCGACAAGCTTGAGAATATCGGCGCGGCGCTGGTGAAGGAAGCGTCTTCCAAAACCAACGATGTCGCGGGAGACGGCACGACGACCGCCGTCATTTTGGCGCAGGCGATCATTGCCGAAGGGCTGAAAAACGTTACTGCGGGCGCGAATCCGATGACGCTTAAACGCGGGATTGAAAAAGGCGTGGAGGCGATCGTCGCGGAGCTTGCGAAAATAGCGAAGCCCATTTCAAAGAAAGAAGAAATTGAGCAGGTGGCAACCATTTCCGCTCAGGATCCGAAGATCGGCCAGCTTATCGCGGAGATCATTGACGTGGTGGGGAAAGACGGGGTCATCACCGTGGAAGAGTCCCAGACCTTCGGGCTTTCCAAGGAAATAGTGGAGGGCCTGCAGTTTGACCGCGGGTACGTGTCGCCTTACATGGTGACCAATACCGAGCGCATGGAGGCCGCGTATCAGAACGCGAGAATTTTGATTACCGACCAGAAAATCTCTTCTCTGCAGGAGTTTCTGCCGTTGCTTGAAAAACTTGCTCAGACCGGCGTGAAAGAACTTGTGATCATCGCCGACGAAGTGGAGGGCGAAGCGCTTGCGACGCTCGTGGTGAATAAATTGCGCGGTACGTTCAACGCGCTGGCCATCAAGGCGCCGGGATTCGGCGACAGGAAAAAAGAAGTGCTGGAAGACATCGCCATGGTGACGGGGGGAACGGTGATTTCCGAAGAACGCGGCGTCAAGTTGGCCAAAGCAGAGCTTTCCATGCTCGGCTCGGCTCGGAAAGTAATAGCGACGAAAGAGAATACGACTATTATCGGCGGCAAAGGGAAGAAACAGGATATCGCAAACAGAGTGAAGCAGATCCGCGCGCAGATAGAACAGACCGATTCTGAATTCGACCGCGAGAAATTGCAGGAGCGTTTAGCGAAGCTTTCCGGCGGTATTGCGGTGGTGAAGGTGGGTGCGGCGACGGAAGTGGAGCAGAAAGAAAAGCAATATCGCATTGAAGATGCCATTTCCGCGACCAAAGCGGCGGTGGAAGAGGGGATCGTGCCGGGCGGCGGCGTGGCGTTCATCCGCGCGCTTGATGCGCTTGACCGCGTGAAATTGGAAGTCGATGAGAAGGTTGGCCTTGATATTTTGCGCCGCGCGCTGGAAGATCCGTTGCGCCAAATCGCGGAAAACGCCGGCGTTGACGGCGCGGTGGCTGTTTTTGAAGTGAAAAAAGGAAAGGGTGCCTTCGGATTCAACGCTATGACAGGCGTGTACGAGGACTTGGTGAGGGCCGGCGTGGTTGACCCGACGAAGGTGACGCGTTCGGCTCTCCAAAACGCCGCCTCGGTGGCCGCGATGTTCCTTTCCACCGAAGCGGTGGTATCGGATATCCCTGAAAAGAAAGAAAAGGGTCCTCAGGGCATGCCTGGCGGCATGGATATGGGAGGATATTAGAACTCGGTCAGATAATAGAGCGCAAAGCCGTTCTTTCCGGGACGGCTTTGCGCTATGATAAGGTCATGGATGAAAATGTTTCATTGAAAGAGCACAGCAATTACCGCATTGGCGGGCCGGCGAAATTTTTTGTGCGCGCGGATGATGCGGGATCGCTGTGGGCTGCAGTCGCGTTCGCGAAAGAGCGCCGCGTTCCGTATTTTGTGTTGGGAGGGGGGACGAATGTCCTCGTAAGCGACGACGGTTTTGACGGCGTGGTGATAAAACCGGCGATACAATTTCTTGAAACGAATGACATGATGGTGCGGGTCGGCGCCGGCGTTTTTATGTCAGAACTTTTGGAGTTTGTTGCAGGAAGAGGTCTTTCCGGTCTTGAGTGGGCGGGCGGGTTGCCCGGCACGGTCGGCGGGGCGGTGCGCGGCAACGCGGGCGCGTTCGGGGGCGAAACGAAAGACGCGGTGAAAGAGATTATCAGTGTGGACGTTTCCGGCACAGCGCCGAAAGTAATAAGAAGAAGGGGAGCGCAGTGCGCGTTCGGCTATCGCAACAGTATTTTCAAAATAAATAACGGCAAAGAAATCATACTTGAAGCGACTTTTGAGTTGCGCAAAGGCGATGCAAAGGTGATTCGCGAAACTATTGAACAAAAAATACAATACCGCAACGAACGCCACCCCACGGAATATCCCAACATCGGAAGTATTTTCAAAAACGTGCCGGTTGCCGATGTGCCAAAGGAGCTTCACGGCGCATTCGCGCATGTGATAAAGACCGATCCGTTTCCCGTGGTGCCGACGGCGTATCTGATTTCCGAAGCGGGTTTGCGCGGGACGCGCATAGGCGGCGCGATGGTATCTGAAAAACATCCGAATTTTATCGTGAATGCGGGTTCTGCCAGAGCAGATGAGGTGAAACTGCTTATCGGTCAGGTTAAAAGCGCGGTGAGGAAGAAATACGGAATCGCGCTTGAGGAAGAGGTGCTGTATTTGTAATTTACAAATTTATTTTTATGCGGTAGAATGGAGATATGCTCAGTCATACAACTTCCAGTGTGTTCTTCTCTCTATACGATAGAGACACACAAAACGCAGAGCACAGCATGTTCGTTCATGCTTCTCATGTAATAACAGGAGAGAAGAACACGAAGATGCCGAACGCCACGCAACGTCATGAATCATTAAGCGCATATTTCGCAGAGAAACGCCGGAAGGCGTTGGGCTCTGGAAGTTGATATACTGGGTATGAAAATAGACATCAAAAGCACTAATTTAGACCTTACTTCTCCAATCAAGGAATATGTTGAAGAAAAGATCGGTTCGCTTGACCGGTTTATTCCCAAGCATGACGGCAACCCGCGAACGCAGAGAGCGGAGCAGTCGTCGTATGACGGCGATTCGGAATTGCGCCATGAAACAGTGGAGGCGTTCGTGGAAATCGCCCGCACGACCAAGCATCACCGCCAGGGCGACGTGTTTCGGGCCGAGGTGAATTTGAAAATAGGAGGCAAAATACTGCGCGCGCAAAAACAGGACTGGGACATCCGCGTGGCCATTGACGGCGTCAAAGAAGAACTTAAGATGGAATTGCAGAAGGAAAAGGGGATCTCGGAGTCAAAATTCAAGCGCGGCGCGCGGATACTCAAGCGCCTGCGTTCCATCTCGCCGCTTGCATGGTTTCGAAAAGAAAAGTAATTTTTCTCCATTGCCATGTTTTCTTTTTTTGACGCTCATGCCAGAGCTTTAAAGAAGCTTGAGCGCATCGCGCATATGATAGGGGAGCTCGAATCAAAATTCGAGCGTTTTTCTTCGGATGAATTAAAGACCCTTACCGGAGTTTTAATAAAAAGAATAGAGGGCGGTGAATCATTGGATGAGGTCCTACCGGAAGCATTCGCGATGGTTAGGGCGGCGGCAAAACAGACGCTCGGTTTGCGTCATTATGACGTCCAGCTTATGGGCGGCATGGTCCTGCACAAGGGAAAAATCGCCGAAATGAGAACAGGGGAAGGCAAGACGCTGGTGGCGACTCTGCCGGCGTATTTGAACGCGCTTGAGAAAAAGGGAGTGCATGTCGTGACGGTGAACGATTACTTGGCTAAGCGCGATGTGGTGTGGATGGGGCAGGTGTATGCGGCGCTCGGGCTTTCGGTGGGCTGTATCAGCCATGAGCAGGCGTTTTTGTACGATCCAACGTATAGCAGTGAGCAAGCCGACGCCGAGCGGGACACGCTGGGGAGTTTTAAGGTGGTGCGCGAATTTTTACGCCCGGTGTCGCGCAAAGAAGCGTATGCGGCCGATATCACCTACGGCACAAACAATGAATTCGGCTTTGACTATTTGCGCGATAACCTTGTGATGCGACAGGAAGAAGAGGCGCAACGGGGGCATCACTTCGCGATCGTAGACGAGGTGGATTCCATTTTAATAGACGAGGCGCGCACGCCGCTCATTATTTCCATGGCGGATGAGGAATCCACGAAACTGTATCAGCAATTCGCGCGCGTCATGCCGCATTTGACGGACGGCAAGGATTACAACGTGGATGAAAAGCTTCGCGCGGTGGCGCTTACCGAAGAAGGCATTACCAAGGTAGAAAAGATTCTGGGAATTGAAAATATCTACGATACGACGATTTTCGGCGAGTCGGGCGTGAGATACGTGCATCATCTGGAGCAGGCGCTCCGCGCCAAAGCGCTGTTCCGGCGTGATAAGGATTATATCGTCAAAGACGGCGAGGTGATCATCGTGGATGAATTCACCGGCCGCATGATGCCCGGGAGAAGGTATTCGGAGGGCTTGCATCAGGCGATAGAAGCCAAAGAAGGCGCGGCAGTCCAGCGCGAATCGCGCACGCTTGCGTCCATCAGCTTCCAGAATTATTTCCGCATGTACAAAAAGCTTTCCGGCATGACCGGCACGGCGATGACCTCGGCGGAGGAATTCCACAAAGTATACAAGCTGGACGTCATGCGGATCCCGACCCATCGGCCGATGGTGCGCAAGGACTTTGACGACACTATTTATAAAACCACGAAGGGCAAGTATCAGGCGGTCGCCCAAGAAATTGCCCGGCGGCATAAAGCGGGACAGCCGGTGCTGGTCGGCACGGTATCCATTGATAAGAACGAGCATCTTTCCGCATTGCTTTCGCGCGAGGGCGTGAAACATCAGGTGTTGAACGCGAAGAACCACGAACGAGAGGCCGAGATCATCGCGCAGGCGGGGCGCGAGGGCGCGGTGACGGTGGCGACCAACATGGCGGGCCGCGGCGTGGACATCATTTTGGGCGGTAATCCGCCGGATGAAAAAGAGGCCGAAAAAGTGCGCAATCTAGGGGGCTTGTATGTCATGGGCACGGAGCGCCATGAGGCGCGCCGCATAGATAATCAGTTGCGCGGCCGTTCGGGGCGTCAGGGAGATCCGGGGATGTCCATGTTTTTCATATCGCTTGAGGACGATCTTGCGCGCGTGTTCGGTTCCGACAAGATAAAAAAGGTGATGGACACGCTCGGCTTGCCGGAAGACCAGCCGATACAAAATTCATTCGTCTCAAAGGCGATTGAATCGGCGCAGAAGAAGATCGAAGGGTTTCATTTTGATTCGCGCAAGCACCTGCTGGATTACGACGAGGTGATGAACAAGCACCGCGAAGTGGTATATAAACTGCGGTGGGAAACGGTGCATGGCAACCCGCGAACCCAGAGAGCGGAGCAGTCGTTGTATGACGGTGATGATACAAAGGAAAAGATACTGGACATCGTCGGACGGCACATACAGAGTGTCATTGCGGCGCACACACAGGAAGATTTTTCTCAGAATTGGAATGTGAAGGAGATAGGAGAGGACATGAAGGTGATTGTGCCTTTGCCTGAGGGCGCGGAGGCGGCAGTTGCCGCGATTGTCGCCAAGGAGCTGAGCCCCGATGAGAAACGGAGCGAGTTGGACGCATATTTCACGGACCTTGTCCAAGACGCCTACGAGCAAAAAGAAAAAGAGCTCGGAGGTGAAGCGATGCGGCAGGTGGAAAGGATGATCATTCTGCGTAACATAGATACGCTCTGGATGGATCATCTGGAGAACATGGAGCACATGCAGGATGCCGTGCGTTTGCGCGCGTGGGGACAGCAGGATCCGCTGATCGAATACAAAAACGAAGGCCATCGCATGTTCAAAGAGATGCTCGCCGCGTTTGACCACAACATCGCAAGCACGATTTTCAAAATCGGCGCGCGCCAAGTTTCCAGCGCGCCCTCCTTCGCCAATGCTATGGAGGGCAAGCCGTTTCCCGTCAAAGTCGGTTTACCCGCCGAAGCTCCGCGAAGCGGAGCGAAGGTGGGCCGCAACGACCCCTGCCCGTGCGGTTCAGGAAAAAAATACAAAAAGTGTCATGGGTCATGAGGATAGCCTCAAAACCCTGAAAATCCACTAAAAATAGGCCAAAATCAAAAACCCGATACTCAAGAAGTATCGGGTTTTTGTATTTATGACACAAAAGTGTCATGCGAGTTAAGACGAAAAAACATGAAAAATTCACATTTAGAAAAATCGAAAAGAAACCAGCAGATCAGGAAGTTGCTGACCGGCGGAAGGACTCAGGCGGAAGTCGCCAGAGAGTTCAACATCACGGTTCAGCGACTCAACCAGCTGGTGCAGAAATGGGAGTGGCAGGGACTGCTCGAAAGAAACGAGCAGGGATTTGCCCTACCCGCAAAAGGTCGAACGCCAGCAAAAGTTATCCACAACCAATAAACAAAACCATGACAAAAACGCAATTGAAAAAAGCCATCGACAAAGAGATTCGAGCGATGCGAAGCAGAATCACCGACATCGTAAAAAACCGAATCGCCGATCAGATCATAGACGATCTTGGAGACGAGACCGGCGAACTGATGGGAAAGCTGACGGTGGACTTCGTAGACGATGCCAAACTTACGGATTACGCCTACGGCAAGATTTACGATGCTCTGCTCGAAGAGCTGATCAAGTACCTTAAAAATCCGAGAAATTAGCAACTGACTCTGCCCTTGAGGAATCGAGGCCAGAGATGAGGGGCTAATAAAAGTAAAAGGTCGAACCCTCAAACAAGCGAACATTAATAAAACCTAAATCTGTTCCCGAAAGGGATCACCCAAAATGGGGAGTTGGAACGCAGAGTTAGGAACCGAGGCCTCAAGCCTCTGCCCGAAAGGGATCTCGGCGAAAGCCGAAGTTGGAACAGAGAATTTGAGTCCTCAACAAAAACAAATGGATGACATAACGCTTGAGTCCCACCGGGACTACATGACGCGGATGTTCAGTGGCATGACGATCCGCGATGCCGAAAGGCACCAGAGCTTCATCGAAGCTCTCTATGCCACCGAGGCCTACTTAGTCGAACAGGCCCGGGATAAACAAAAAAGCCCTGCTGGCGCAGAGCTGAAGCCTTTATACATCTTCAGCATAGCACCCCAGCTTGGGGCAGTCAACAACTAACATGACAAGAAATCCACAACCCAAAGCGGCCCCTGTTGTGCCGCAAGTCACCCTCCCCACCAAAAGTGGGAGGGTGGCGAAACAACGGACAGCGAAAGATACGCCCGCTGTCATCCCCCAAGAGCCGCAGGAAAATTCCTATGAGCTCATGGAACGAAGGGATGACGAGCAAATACTCGCCGAGCTTCAGGGACGCTTCCTCGATGAGTATGTCTACGAGATCAACCAAGACGGCCATGCCGTCACCGGCCTCTCATGGATCGGCACCAAAGAAGCGAGTCGAGAGTACGGCGGAATCCAAGTGCCGCTCGAAAAATTAAAGATCGTCGAGGAGAACGAAAAATCCATCACCCTCGCCGTAGAAGCCCGGGATGTCTTCACCGGCACGAGCAGAATCGGAGTGAAGCGACAATCCAAAATGTTGCGACGCCGAGACGGCTCTGTAATGGAAAATCCATTCTACTTCGAGCAAGCGACATCGAAGGCCCAAAGAAACGCGATCAATGCGGTGATACCCTACACCTTTGTCAAAGCTTGGATACAGCTCAAGAGAAAGGGATCGACGCCGCAAGAGAAAGAACAGGCCCAGGCCCAAATTCAGCAGATCAGGGAAGAAGCCCTGACGCAAAAGAAAGTCCAGATCGCGAGCTTGCTTCGGAAACTTGGGCACAACCCAGCAAACTCTCAGCAATATCAAAAGGTCGTGCTGGAGTTAACCGAATTAAATCTTGAACCACAAAACTATGACGAAATTACAAACCGCCTCGGCGTCCTTGCCGCAGACGCAAACGGCAACTAAAAAGCATTACTCGATAAGCCAGTTGCTGACTTACCAGAAGTGTCCTCTGCACTACTACTTCCGCTACATTGAAGGTCTCAAGATTCCTCCGCGATCAGCGATGACGCTTGGGACATCCGTCCATGCCGCTCTCGAGCACAACTTCAAGCAAAAGATCGAATCAAAACTTGATTTACCCGTAGACGAAGTGCTTGATGCCTACTCGACCAGCTTCGACTTAGCCAAGCCAGAAACGCTCTGGGACAAAGACGAGAGCCCGGCCGAGATCAAAGACAACGGAATCGAGCTGGTGCGCGCCTACCATGTCGGCAAAGACAAGAATGGCGACCCGATGGTTTGCCGGGAGATGAATCCCGAAACTCGGAAATACGAAAAGAAAGTGATCAAACCGCTCTCGCCGAAAATTCAGCCGATCATGGTCGAAGAGCCATTCGAAGTGCAATTCGAAAACGAGGTCGGCTATGTCTTCGTAGGACGCATGGACTTGGTAGACGATAAGCACCGTATCCGGGACACCAAGACGAGCGCCAAGAGCCCGACGCAAGACCAAGTGGACACCGATTTGCAGATGACCGGCTACAGCTTGGGATACCGAATGAAAACCGGCCGAATCGAGAAAGGACTCGTGATGGACTATCTCGTCAAGAATAGCCATCCCAAAATTGTGAGCGTGGAAACCCAGCGAAATGAGGAAGATATTCAGCGACTCCTCAATCTTATGGCGCGAATCGCTCATGCCATAGATAGCGGGGTTTTCTACTGCTCATGCAACCCAATTTTCTGCAACCCGAATAACTGCGGGTATTGGGATCTCGGCAACCACCGAGGATGCAGATACGGGATCAGTTGATCCCCGGCAACTGACCCGGGGCCTTCATCGCAGTTGCGTGAGGGCCCCGGGATGAGCGGCTGAGTTCCAACTAACCGTTATGAAAACAAAAGAACCAACAACTGAATATTTTATTCCGGCTACGGCCGCGCAGTATCGATACCTGTGCGGTGTTCTTCTTCCTGAAATTCAGCACATTTTTGAAGTTGATCGAGAAATCGCTCATCAACGCATGAGAGACAAGCTGATTAAGTGGGGCTATATCAATAAGTCGAGATCGGAACTTGACTATTTTCAAGTTATCGAAATTACTGAAAGGTTCAAAAATTATTTAGCAAAACGAGGCATATGACCGATTTAGAAAAAGCCAAAATTTTATACGAATGCAGAATGTGGCTTGCCGGCAATGGCCACTTTGATTTGACCGTTGAGGATGCGGCGGAAGTTTTGCGTCTTTTGAGAACGAAACGAAACCCAGAAATTCTGCGGAAAGCTCTCGCGGATTTTTACGAGAACCACCCGCCAAAGGTCGGCATAGATCGAGCGTTCAAAGAAGATTACGAGCAATACTAATATGAAACCAGGCTGGATCAGAATTTGGCGAAAGATAAAAACAAATCCTCTCTGGGAGGCCGACAAGCCGTTCCCGCGAGTGTTGGCGTGGGTAGACCTTCTCATTCGCGCCGCCTATGAGGACGAGGAGGTCTGGTTCATGGGCAACACGATCCGGCTGGCCAGAGGAGAGCTCGTGACATCACTCCGAATCCTCGCCAAAGAATGGGGCTGGTCGAAGAATAAAGTGGTTCGGTTTATTAACCAACTCGTTGAATTGAAAATGGTCGAAAAACGGGACAGCTCATTACTCAAGATTTTTATCGTAAATTACGGCAAATACCAGCCTCTTGAGGAATCGAGCGGGACACGAAAAGGACAGCGAAGGGACACGAGGAATAATTCAGAAGAAAGAAATAAATTAATTACATTACATCGCGACAAGCGCGCGGGTGAACCATTAAAAAATAATGAACCATCCGCAACCGCTCACGGTGAACCATCGAAATTCGATGAACCATCGCCGCGAAATCCAGATATCAAGAGATTTATCGATTTCTTCTGCGAAGCATGCAAGCGCATCCGAAAAGAAAAGCCGATGATCACTAAAGGCAAAGACGGCCGGCTGACGAAACTCGCCTTGCGAGCGGTATCCGAAAGCCAGCTCGAGCAATTGGCGATCTGGCACTTGGAGAAAAACCGGCACATGCAAGCCACCATTGGTTCTATGTTGGCCAAGAAATCGCTTGAGATTCTGCGAAGCGACATGAATCGCAACGATTTCTGGAAAGAGATCAATTCCAGCTATGACCGCTACTGGCCGAGGTTAGATTATGCCAAAGAGCTTGCCAAAAAAGTTCAGCCCTTCGGTTACGAGCAAATAAATCAAATTGCCGAGGAAGTCGCTCGGCAAGAAAGAACATTAAGATAACAAAATTATGTCAAGAAAAATAGGCGCATTGTGGGTTAGAGAAACCCAAGAAGGAAAAAAGTTCATGTCGGGACTTATCGAAACCCTGAACGGCGATGTTCAAATCGCGGTGTTCAAAAACGATAAAAAGGAAAAAGAAAACCAACCCGATTACAACATCGTGTTGTCGGAAAGATCAAAGCCGGCCCCTCAGGTCGAAGGAGCACCGGGTCCAGAGGAAATACCCTTTTGAAGCCCGAATTGAGCGGTTATGCCAAAAAACTTGCCACCTGTTTGCCTCGGGGTGCGATTCTTTGGCAAAAGCCGACCCGTACTACCTTAAAGAAAAAACAAACCAATTCTAACCATGTGGACTAAATTTGAAGCCCTGCCGAATTATTTCGGAGGCAAAAGAAAACTCATCAAGGACATCTTCAAACATACCAAGAAAAAAGAAGGCGTATTTATCGATGCGTTCCTTGGCGGCGGATCAGTAAGTTTGTGGGCAAAGGCCAAAGGATACAAAGTCATCTGCAATGACATCGCTGAGCGATCCTACATTGTCGGTAAAGCCCTGATCGAAAATTCAAGAGTGAAAATCACAGATGAGGACTTGGCTCGGCTGTTCATTCCGGCCAAACACAAAAACTTCATCAAGAAAAACTATGTGCCGAAAGTATTTCTCCCGCAGACCGCCGAGTTCTTGGACAACGCTTTTGAGATAGCGAAACACGGATTTATAGAGGGAAGCGCAAAGCAATACCTCATGCTTCTGCTTCTGCTTAAATTCATTCAGAGAACCCGGCCCTTCTCGAAATTCACGCATACGAGATACAATTTGGCGTTGCTCGAAGAAAATTACGAATTGGCATTCACTTCGCTCGCGAAAGGCCAACTCTCGAAATCGCTCATAAGGTCTAACACAGCGATTCTCCAACACCCTCTCATCCACCTGCTGGAGATTAAAAACGTCATCAACCGGGGCGTATTTGAGAATCATCAAGAAAATGAAGTTCATAAGAGGGATATATTTGATTTTCTTCATCGAGTGAACGGCGATGTGGTCTACTTCGATCCGCCCTATCCGGGAGCAAGCGCCTACGAAAACGAATACCATGTTGTCGACTGCATTTTTGCGGAAAAGAAAATCGAAAAGGACATCAGCGTATTCTCCAAAGCCGATGCCAAGATATTCCTCGAAAAAATGCTCGAGTCCTCCAGACATATTCCGCAGTGGATTATTTCTCTTGGCCAAACTCATCCCGATGAAGGAGTGAAGCCAGACGAGCTTTTGAAGATGGTGCGGAAATACCGGCAAGCAGAGCTCGAAATGGTCGAGCATCGCTGGGCAATAAACAATGTCAGCGGCCGGCCGCAAGGCGATAACATCGAATACATAGTTCACACTTTATGAAAAACAAAACCGAAAAAAGAATATCGCAATTCGTGCCTCTTGAGAAGTGCAAGCCGAACCAGTGGAATCCGAACCGAATGAATAAAAAAGAGTTTGAGGCGTTGAAGCTATCCATCAAAGAAAACGGACAAACCAAGCCGATCCAAGTCCGGCCCATCAAAGACGGCTACGAAATACTTGGCGGCTACCATACTTGGCTTGCCATGAAAGAACTTGGACTTTTGGAGATCGAAATCAACGGCCGCAAATTGAACGATGACGACGCGAAGATATTCAGCTTGCAGGACAACATTGGTGGACAGGACGACATCATGCGCCTTGGTAAGCTCGTCTACGAGCTCACTGAAAAAGGATATTCCATCAAGAAAATCGCCCAAGTATATGGCGAGGCCGAGGACGCCCTGAAAGATGCTCTCAAGGTTGTTCAAGAGGAAATGGACAAGAAGCTGAAAAAACTCAAAGAAGAATTGAGCCGCGAGAATCTCGTGGAGTTAGCTTTTATCGTTGACGAGAAACCAAAAGATCAGATCAAGCA
>JACQDT010000028.1 GCA_016200965.1 Candidatus Azambacteria bacterium
GGGTCAACCGATTCCACCGCGAAGCGATACACCGTGCCGGGCGTGAAACTGGTGATCACCGCCACATGGCTCGTCGTGTATTCCTGGTCAAACCGCGAGAAGGAAACGAGGTTGCCCTTCGCCACGCCTTCCTTCCAAAATATCTGCGATGTGGACGGCTCGTCCGTTTCCCAATACACGATGGTCTGCGTTTTTTCCGCCTTGCCCGGGAATATGGTGGATTCCGAACGCACCTTGGAAATCACCGGCGCCTTTTCGTCTATCGTCGTGCGCACCGTGCCGATGACCTTGGACGCCGTCGCCCCCGTCACGTCCGCGCTTGAGATTTCTATCAGGAAGTTGGTGTTGGATATGAGGTTGCTGACGCTTACCTCGTGATCTTTCACGAAGTCCGGCTTGCCCTGCGTGCCGGATTCTTTTTCCTTCAAGGTCGTGCCGTCAAATGGCGTGTACCTGACCACCGACGTGGACAGCACGTTCGTTCTCCACGCGACGGTAATGGCGTTTTCGGTGATGCGCTTGAAGGAGTATTCAACAATCTGCGGCAATTCCGCCTTTGTTTCAAATACGAAGTCGCGCGATTTTCCTTCCGGCCCCACGGTCGCCTTGGAGCGGATCTGGAAATGATACACGGTGGACGGATTCAGGTTCGGAATGGTCACGGAATGCTCGGTCACCGCGTCTTCCGGCTGGCCGACCTGCAGGGTGTAGGCATCCGCCGCTTTCGGGTTGTATTCATCCTGCGGCACGAGCGCGATGATAGAACTCGACTGCTTGTTCGTCCGCCATTTTATCGTCGCTTTTGTCGCTTCTATGTCTATCTGCGGCACTCCGCCGATAATGGTGGGCGGCGTGATCTCCTGCGTAATGTCTGAAATGGTGTTTGAAATGTCGGTGGTGATCTCTTCAAGATCTCCCAGCGACACGTCCGTAGACACGCTCTTTAAAATGGATTTGAACCGCGTCACCGCGTCTTTCAGGGACTCCTGCGTCTTCGCCTTTCCTTTCAGCTCCTCAAGTTCTTTTTTCAGCGATTCCAAACTTTCTTTCGTCAGCAACGCCTCTTCGGCCGCCGAAAGCGTCGTGAACGACTGGTCGCCCGCGTACGCGCGATTGCCCGAGCGGTCCGCCGAGGTCACTTTAAAGTTGTACGATGTCTGGGGATTGAGTCCGGAAAGCGTCGCCGAGTGATCGGTGGAAAGCTCCTCGGAACCGCCCAGCAAGCCGTACGTCATGGTCGTTCCGTATTTCACCAGCGAATCAGCCAGCTCATCGGTGCCCCACGTGATGATCGCGGAAGTCGTCTTTAACTCTTTGATAATGACCGAATTGATAAGCGGCGCAACCGTATCCACAGCCGTCGCGGCCGCCGATCTTCCCACGGTTTGTTTCGCCGTCGTCACGCACGTGAGCGTTGAGGATGTTTCGCCTCCCGAACGGTTCAGCGAACGCGTCTTCACATAATAGGTCGCGCTTTCCGAAAGTCCGGAGAACGTGTGAGAATGCGCGGTCACGTAGTCGGCCGCCGCGCGGGAAGCGTTGTCAATCGTGCCTGACGGATACTGCACGAACTGCGCGCCGGGCGTCGTGCTGAAATAATTCGCGGACACGTCCGAGGTCAGCACGGAGATTTCCGTCGTGGAGGACTGGTCCGTCGTCCAGGCGACGATGCCGGTGGAATCGGTGGTGGTGCACGTCGCGGCGCTCACGGACGGCGGCGCCTGCACGGTGGTGGTGAACGACGCTATCGCCGACTCATCGTACTGCGTGTAGGAATCGCTCGCGGCGTTTTGGTCGGTGGAGCGTACTTTATAGTAATACAGCGTGGTGATCCCGAGATTGCTTACGGCAACCGTGTGCACATACTTCCCGTTGCCGTCGGCCGACGTCACCTGCGCGTTGGAGCCGACGGAAATCGGATTCACTAAAGCCCCTAAAGCCGTTGAGGTCGCGTAAAATGCGATGGTGTCGGACGGCTTGTCTGTCTTCCACGTCACGGACGCGGAGTCATACGAAGGCGTGGCAACAATGCTTCCGGACACGATCGTCGGCCCGTTGAGCGTGGTAAACGTATACCCCGCCCCGGCCGCGTCTTCAAAGCCGCAGGAGCCGGACGCGTTGCAGGCCTCCGCGCCGTAGCGATACTGCTGATTCTTTAACAGATTGGTGAGCGTCACGGAATGCGACGCGGCCGTGCCCAGCGACCCAACCGTGATGTATCCTGCGTTTCCGATTTCGGCGGTATAACGATCCCGCCCTGTTTTCCCCGCGGTGACGTTGTTGGCGTAATCCTGCTGGGTGGCGAACGCCACCGCGCCGGTTGAAGAGAGCGATGCGGTATCTGAAGAATTGAACGTGACGGTTGCCGAGGAGGCGCGCACCGAAGAAGAAGCCACATTGGTGATGGTCGGGGTGGACGAGCCGCCGCCGCCTTCGCCCAAGTTCTGCACGCCGTCGGGTTTCGCGGTGGTTGCCGCGTTGGAACGCACGGTCGTGTTGCCGTTCACGTCGGTCACCCCCAAACGGTAGCGATAGTACCACGAAGTGGTGAGATTTTTATGGAGATAATAATTCGTGGCGGCGACGGTAAGCGGCGACGTGTTCGCGGTCGCGTACGAAGAGAAAGTCACATTGTCCGTTGACGTGGCGTATTGCAGCTTATAGGAAGCAAACGAAGGCGACGCGGACGTTTCCCATGTGATGAACATCTGCCAGTCGCTTGTCAGCGTATTGGACACATCCTGCACTACGAAGAAGTTTGCGGCGGCGGGCGCGATGGTGGATACGGTCGTGGTGGAGGTCTGCTCGTTGCCGTAGGCATCGCGGAATTTCACATACAGATTTTTCTGCTCGATGTCGGAATCAAACGTCCACGTCCGCGCGGTGGGGCCGGCGCCCGAAAGCGCGGTCCATGAAGTGGTCACGGGCGTGGAGTTATTGCTTGAACCCGACGGCGGCGTGTCGGAAATCATGTACTGCGTGCCGGTGGCGTCGGTCGGGTGCGTGATGGTCACGCTCGCGCCGTTTGCCGCTCCCGCAACACCCGCATCAAAGGTAAGCCCTCCCGATACCGGCGCTTTGGTATCAAACTCAAACGCGTTCGTTTCCGCGTACGCGGTTGCATTCACGGCTTCGGCGTCGGTGGCTTTCACGCGCACTTTGTACGCGGATGATTCCTGATTGGCGTAATCGGTCGCGGGCGTCCAGACGATGGAATACGGGGTGTATTGCGTAAGCGGGCAATTCAATCCGCTATGCGTGCCGGATCCGTCGCACACTTGTTTCAAGCCGGTATCGCCGGTCACCGCCGTCGCCGTTGCCCATGTAGAGCAGGTCGGCGCGTTCGTGCAGTATTCCAAAGACACATTCAATCTGCCCGGCGTCGCCGTGCCGGCGTCGGCGTCAATGTCGCGCACGTTGAAATTCACGGTCACTTTTTTAGTAACGGTGTTTTCACTCACGCCGGTGAGCGCCTGAAAATCGGGAGGCGCGTTTTGGGCGTAGGTTACGGTAAAATCGTTTACGGTCGGCGTTTGCGAGCCGCTCGTGGCGCTAGAATCCAAATACATTTCTGTTTCAAAATAGCGATACGTGGGATTAGGAACGCTATTATTATCAGTGATAGTCGCGCCCGAAGTGGTGTAATACGGCGACCACGAGGCAGAAGCTAACGCACTCGAACCTTGGGCTTGTGTTGCCCCGCGAGTCCGGAATTTTACCAAAGTGCCGGAAGGCGTTGAAGCCGTCCAATCAATTCTAGTAAATTGCGCGTCTCCCGTGGCGTCAATTTTTAAATTAGTAATCGTGCCGGTCGCGTTGTAGCCGTTATAGACGATAGTAATATCCTGAACTGTTGGCGCCGTGGCGCCGCTATTTACCAAACTAATTTTCCATTTCAAAGATGAACCGCTCGTCGTGAAATCGTATCGTGTCCCCGGCGTCACCGTATTCCATGTCGTCCCGCCATCATTTGAAAGTTGATAAGTGATAGTGCCGTTCCCCACCGTATCATTCTTCGTCAGCGTCGCGTAGGCGATGTTGGTGGAAAGAGTATCCACCGCGATTGACTGGGCGCTTTGCGTCGCGCCGACAGCGGTAATTTTAGCAAACTTCCCTCCCGCGCCGGCGAGATACACCATCGCGTTGGTGGAATCATACGCGAGCGCGTTTACCGCGTTTGTTGACCAAAACGAGGAGATTTTTGAGGTGAGATCGGTGGCATTGCCATTCGCGCCGTCGCACGGACTGGCGGTGGCGCATTTGATAAAATTTCCGCCATTGCTCCCTAAATACACCACATTATTGGTAGAATCAAAGGTAAGAGAATTTATTGTATTCCCTGTAATACCGGAAATCTTTGCAGTCAAGTCAGTGACATTACCATTCGCGCCGTCGCAAGGACTGGCGGTGGTGCATTTGGCAAATTTACCACTAACTCTTCCTAAATACACCACGCTATTAATTGAATCAAAGGTTAAAGCATCCGTAGGCCAAGACGAAGAGATTTTGGAACTCAAATCAGTGCCCGTGTCAGTTAAGACGTTGTATTTGGCAAATCCATGGTTAGTCGAGCCTACATATATTGAAGTATTTAATGAATCAAAAGCAATACTCCAAAGATCATCATTACCGCCTGTATTTAAAGAAATCCTGCTATTAAGATCATATGCCGTATCTGCCGTTGGATAAGTGCCGCCGGCAGTATAACTCGTTGTATTGTATCGCGCGAATGCATGATAAAAATTTGCCGCTCCGGCTAAATACACTACACTGCGCGTTGAATCAAACGCCAACCCGCGCACCGGGTACCCTGAACTAACCGCCCAAAATGATGATATTTTACCTTGCAAATTAGTCGCCGTATCTGTTCCAACAGTGTATTTAGCGAAAGA
>JACQDT010000026.1 GCA_016200965.1 Candidatus Azambacteria bacterium
AAAGGCCCTACCATCGGCACAATTTCAAATACAGCAGCGATCACGCCCAACAATAAGGCATACGGGACACCTATTATGGAAAGCCCTACAAATACGGTGAGACCCACAATGCATCCGAGCAACAGCTGTCCCTGAAACCATCGTCCAAGTTTGTGTTCCACCCTTTTCCACAGATCCAGCACATAGCTTTCTTCCTCCTTGGGCGTCACCAATCGTAAAAAATCATCCACTCCTTTTTGCTGGACGGCCAAATAAAAAGAAATAACCACCACGGCGCCAAACGCCACTACGCCTCCGAACAAACCGGAAATCGCGCGCACTACTCCGGAAGTATAACTCTTGATTTGCTCGCCCGCCGCGATAAGAAATCCCTGCGCATCTTTCGCCCAATCGGGAGAAATGCCGCGGGTCGTCCGGAATATCTGTTTGGAAACCGTATCGTAATAATCAGGAAGCACCACCGCGAACTGTTTTATTTCATCAATGATGGGCGGAATGATGGAATAAAAAACGGTTGCCAGCGCGCCGAAAATGACAAGATATACCAAAAAAACCCCTACCAGCCGAGGGACGTAATATTTCTCAAAAAAACCCACCCACGGATCCACCGCCGAAGCAATGATGATCGCCAGAAACAAAATGGCAAGCACTTCCTTGATGAGATATAAAAACACGAAACCAAGCAGTACCAACACCACCTTTATAATGACGGAAAGCCGGATATCAAACGATTGTTTCTGCCCAAGCATGCATCTATGGTATCACTTACTTTTTATGGAGTAAATGAACCTCTTTGACGAACTGCACCCCACGGTCAAATTCGTTTTTGAAAATTCCGAAGCTCGCGGCGCCGGGAGACAACAGCACGATGTCGCCTTTTTTTATATGCGGTCTCGCCATGCGCATCGCTTCTTTCATGCTCTGTACAACGCCGAGGATATGCGAATAGTTCTTCAGTTCTTTGCGTATTTTGTCCGCCGCCGTCCCCGCAAAAAGCACGAGAAACGGCCGGCGCTTTTTCACTTCTTTGGCATACGCGCGATAGTCAAGTTTTTTATCCGTTCCGCCTGCAAGCAATATCATTCGTTTTGACTTAAGCGCGCGAAGCGCCGCGATGGCGGCGTCGGGCGTGGTTGCGGTCGTATCGTTGTAATATTTCACGCCGCCGATTTCGCGGACCAGCTCCAGCCGGCTGGAAACGCCGGTGAACGCCCGCAGGACTTTTTTGATATGCACAGGCGACACATGCGTGATCATAGCGGCGCACACGGCGGCGCAGATGTTCTCCAGATTATGCGATCCTTTAAGCCGAACATCGGAAACGTTCGCGGCAACCGCTTCCTTTCCATCGGCGCGAAACACAATGTTTCCGCCGCGCACGAACACGCCATCCCCCGCAAACGGCTTTTGGGAAAACCAGAACACGCGCGAGCGCGCTTTCTTTACTCTCTTTCGTAATTGAGCGTCATCCCTGTTCACCACAAGAAAATCCCCATGGGTCTGATATTTAAATATGTTTTCTTTGTCTTTATAATACTCGTTCAAATTTTTATATTTGTTGAGGTGGTCAACCAGCAAATTAGTGATGACCGCGATATGCGGGCCCTTTTTCACCGCCGGAAGCTGTTGCAGATTCCAGCTTGAAAGTTCCGCGACGACCACGTTTCCCGGCTTCACCTTCTCAATCACCGCAAGCGGCGATACGCCCACATTGCCGCATAAAAAGGTCTCGTAATGTTCTTTTAAAAATTCGTTCAAAAGAGTGGCAGTGGTCGTTTTGCCGCGCGTGCCCGTCACGCCGACAAGCGGATTATTGTTCAGCGACAAAAAAATACTCCAGTCGTTATGAACCGGGATATTCCGCTTTCTCGCGGCGGCAAGATACGGCGAACCGACCGGCACATCCGGATTTTTCACGATAATATCCGCCATCTGAAAATCAATTTTTCTGTGTTTCCCGAATATATATTTAATAGTGCGGTATCCGGCAAGTTTTTTAAGCTGACGGACAAAGACCTCCTTTGGTTTTAAATCGGTAACGAGCACCTTCGCTCCCGCGCGCGCGAAAAAACGAGCCGCGGCGATGCCCGACCCCTGATCATAACTCCCTAGTCCCATAATGACGACTTTTTTCCCTTTGAAATCCATCTTTTAGAAAGTAAATTGCATCGTTTCCGTTTTTTCAATCGCTTCGCTTATCAACGCCTCCGCATCCAGTTTGCTTTCCAACCGCTTGACCACCAAAAGGTTCGCTTTCGTTTCCGGATGTTCCGGCACGAACAAGCTGCAACAGTCCTCATACGGCTGTGAGGACGCATCGTTCGTGCCTATTTCCTTCGCGCGGGCGATGATATTTTCTTTGTTCTCTCCGATAAGCGGGCGGAACACAGGCATGCTTACCGCGGCGGAAATCACCGCGATATTTTCAAGCGTCTGCGAGGCGACTTGCCCGAGCGAGTCCCCGGTGACCAGCGCGCCGTATTTTGCTTTCTCCGCGACGCGCTCCGCGATGCGCATCATGAA
Organism: Candidatus Azambacteria bacterium; assembly: GCA_016200965.1. Taxonomy (GTDB): domain Bacteria; phylum Patescibacteriota; class Minisyncoccia; order GWC2-36-17; family WO2-46-25; genus JACQDT01. The sequence goes on from JACQDT010000026.1 coordinate 2,524, forward strand.
GCGGCGATATAAAATGACGCGATTTTTGGTATCTGCTATCGCGGCAAGCATTGCCTTCTGCACCGGCAAAAACGGCACGAGATATAACGTTGAGTGATACTGATACTGCGTCAGAATCTTCGCGATCTCTTTCACGTTCTCCTGCGACGCCTGCGAAGTGGAGGGATAGCTGTGAAAATGGACGAACGCCACCTCGCACCCCCTGCGCATCATGGACCACGCCGCGACGGGCGAATCAAAGCCGGATGAAAGAAGGGAGAGGACCCTACCGGACGTTCCCACAGGCAGGCCGCCATACCCCTTCTCTTTTTCAAAATACAAGAATACTTCTTTGCCCGCGATTTCGAGGAAACAGGTGAGATCAGGATAATCTAAATCGACTTTTTTGCCGAGCTGTTCTTTGATCCGCAAACCAAGCCGTTCGTTTATCTCCTGCGACGTCACGGGGAACGATTTATCGGAGCGACGCGCGGCGATCCGGAACGTGCCAAACTCCTTGCGCGCGACCTCATCAAACGCCTCCTGCGAAAATGTTTCAAAATCGGAAGAGAGTTTTTGCGTGAACGCAAAATTCGCGATGCCGAATACCCGCCTAAGTCGTTCTTTCACCGCGTCCTCATCCGCATCGGGGCCGAGCGCAATTGCAATTCTACCGGAAAATATTTTTCCTTTTTCATACCACCCGCCAAGCGCTGTTTTGATGTTCGCCAAAAGCGCCTTTTCAAACAGAGGCCTGTTCCCCCCTTTTAGAGAGATTTCATGGTAATGGATAAGAGCGATTTTTTCAGAACCCATGTCATTTCTTATCCAGTTTTCTTTCTATCCGTTCAAGGCGACTCACGATGTCATCAACGCCAAGCTGGTCCTTGATTCCTTCAAGCAGATCGTCATCCTTGGTCTGGCGGGAATATTCTCTCATGAAAAATGAAACCAGCGACGCGATGAGAATGGAAAAGACCGCAAACCCGAGCGTCATGAGCGTCGCGCCCACCATTCTTCCTCCGAATGTCGTCACGTCATACATCGCATGCCCAGAACTGGTCACATAATTCATCGCCCACCACACCGCCTGAGGGAACGTATGAATGGCGGCCTGCGGATTTTGCTGTTCAAAAAAGAGCGCGAGATCAGCGCCAGCGAGCACCACCACCGTCACAAAAATAAGATAATACAGGAAATTAAGACCGAACGAGCCGAGCGCGGCGAGCACCTTGTCGGAAAGCAAAAGCACGGGAAGCCGCATGAAACGAAGCACTTTAAATATCCGGAACACGGGCGTAAACACGACCAGTACATCAAACCAATTTTCCTTCAAATGTTCTGTCTTATCTTTGGCAAGCGTCACGCGGAGCACGAACTCGCCCGTGAACACCATCCACAAAGTGAAATAATACGCTTTGAAATATATCTCCGTCTCGGACGAAAATGAAGTAAAAAACTCCGCGAGAATCATCGGGAGAAGCGGTATTGAAAACACCCACAATAATATGTCTATTTTTTTCGCGGCGTCCGAAAGGACGCGTTCAGTGGCTTCGTTCATTGCAAATATATTCTTTTTATCGTGTCACCCCTTTGAATTAAGCGCACTACATCAAGCCCTTCGGTCACATACCCGAACACGGCATAGTTCCCGTCCAAAAACGATTGCGCGCCGATGGTGATATAAAATTGTGAGCTTGCCGAGTTTGGGTCCATCGAGCGCGCCATCGCAAGCGCGCCGTCTGTATGCGCAAGCGCGACCGGACAGGATACCGTCTTTCCTTCATTCATCGTGCCGTCTTGGCATTTGATTTCAAGCGGAATGTTCGCGCCCGACCCCCCCGTGCCGTCGCCTTTTGGGTCGCCTCCTTGTATCACGAAATTATTCTCCACGCGATGAAACGTCAGCCCGTCATAGAATTTGCGCGACACCAGATCGGTAAAATTCTTCACCGTCTTGGGCGCGTCTTTCTCCCTGAGTTCCGCCTTGATGACTCCCTTGCTCGTTTCAATCACCACCATTTGTTTTTTCCCTTTCGCGGTCCCTTCCGGCGCGCGCTCACCCGACATGAAAAAATACGCGCCCGCCAGCACGAGAAGCACCAAAGGAACGGTAAATACTATTGCGTTGCGATTCATATTGATTAATGTTGTGATATGCGTACTGTGTCGCCCTTACGAATGCCGTGCGCCTTCACGAACCCCGCATTCACCTCAAGCACCACATCTCCCGGCGCCTGGGGCGTAAGCGTCACAGGCGCGCCCGAGAACATCGGCAGATTTTCATATATATCGACTATGATATCACCGTCTATCCATATGAGGTCAAGCGGGAACCGCATGTCCTTGTTCCAGAACATGTATATTCCTTTGCGGTCAAAAGCAAACAGCATCCCCTCCCCATCCGCCAATGATTCTCTGTCTGAAAGCCCCTGTTCTTTCTTTTCTTTTGATATCGCTGTCTCCGCGCGCACTCGAATGTTCCCTATCTCTACCTGCACCCGCATATCATCCCGCAGATCCGCGACAGAGATTGACTTTTTTTCCTGAAGACGCTGCATCGGCAACGCAATATTCTTGCGCGCCGCATAAAAAAATACGGGAATCATAAGCGCGAACAAAAACACGACGATAACCAGCGCACGCACCGCTTCTCTGTGATTATTTCCGATCATAAAGCATATTTCTTATTTCTTCAATGACGATGCCTTCCTCGTTCCAAGGGAGCGGCCCTTCTTTAGTCACCATCGTCTGCTCCGTTCCCTTGCCCAGAAAAATAACAATGTCGTTCCATCGCGCCTTATCCACGGCCGTCCGAATCGCCTTTCTTCTATCCTGAATTGTTTCAAGCACACCATGAAATCCCGCTGCACTGATTCCCTCTGCGATAGCCGCGCAAATCGCGTCGGGGTCTTCGTCATACGAATCTTCGTTGGTTAAAATGATATAGTCGCAATACCGCGCCGCGATCTTGCCGAGTTCAGGCCGTTTCCATTTATCCCTTCCTCCGCCGGCCGATCCGAAGACCGCGATAATCCGCCCGTGCGGCTGTTTAAGCGTTGCCAGCATCCCGAACGCCCCTTCAAACGACGAAGGCGTGTGGGCAAGATCAATGATCGCCGTAAACTTCTGTCCTTCGCGCACAAATTTCATCCGTCCCGGAATTTCTTCTATTTTTTTGAGAGCCGCGCTTGCCGCATTGAAATCTACGCCTAAACTTTTTGCAATCACCGCGGCGGCAAACGCATTATATATATTAAACTCACCCAACACATGCAAAGAAAATGAAACGTCGTCTGCCGTAAACGCAATTCCCGATGCGTCCACCTTCACCGCCGAAGCGAAAACACACACGGTATCGCCGCCCCCTGCCCCTTTACACGCGCCTTTTATGCTGAACCCGTATTTTTTATCCGCCTTGAAACCGCTAAAATACGCGGCGTGTTCGTCGTCCATATTCACCACCGAAATTTTTTCCGCTTGCTTTCCTGAAAGCGTCTTGCGGCGCGCCTGTTCAAGCGCCGCAAAGAGCTTGCCCTTGGCTTGTTTATAGTTTTCAAACCCGCCATGCGCTTCAATGTGCTCCGGCGAAAGATTGGTAAACGCCGCAACATCGAAATTAATAAAGCGATGGCGATATTGCTTGATGCCCTCGGACGTAGTCTCAATAAGCGCATGCGTGCACCCCGCTGTTTTTGCCTGATACAAGAATTCCTGGAGCTTGAATCTTCCCGCCATGGTCATGTGGTACGGATTCAGCCACTCATTCTCTTTGATCTTAAACATGAGCGAAGAAGATACCGCCACTTTCATGCCCGCCTCTTCCAATATTTTGGCGCACATGAAAATGGTGCTTGATTTGCCTTTCGTGCCCGTCACCCCGATCACGATCATTGACCCCGACGGAAAACCGTACCATAGCGCGGCCATAAACGCGAGAGAAAAATGATACGCGGAAATTAAAAACGAAGGGATAAGTTGTTTCACGGAACTTTTTAGCGCCATAATGTCCTCATCTTTCTTACTGCTCCGTACGCAGTATACCATAACCGATTCAGGGGAAAATCGTATGCTCCCGGATATTCCGTCACCCCACCCGCAAACCCTATTTTGAAACGTGAAAAACCGTCCCATTTCTTGCGGTTTTGTTCCTTCGTGCGCTCGGTAGTGATTCCCCAGAAATCATATTCCGAAAATCCGCGGGATTTCGCGAACCGCATGATCTCCCAATGCAAAAGATACGGGGCCATGGCGGCGCGGTGTTTTTCCGACGACGCGCCATGCAGATACGTCGCGCGGGCTCCGAAAAATCCGACGAGCGCGACGGCAACGATCTGGTCGCCGTATTGCGCGAAAAAAAGGCGCTGGGCATACTGCGGGGCTCTCGCCTTGATCTCTTTTCCAAGGAATAATTCCATCATATCCGTATAATACTTGTTCGGGTGTAGGCGAAATCGGTTCCGCTTTGCAGTATCGGAAAGCAACGATAGAAAAATATCGGGGTCAAGCTTTCCCTGTTTGTCGGGACTTATTATTTTTATCTCATGCCGCAGGGCCACTTTAATGTTGTACCGGGTCTTTTGTTTCATCTTTGAAAGCAGTTCGTCTTCCGTCTGCGAAAGATCCATGATCATCGTCTCGGTCGCCTGTATATCTTTATCGGATTTTGCAAGCGCGTCGGAAAGCAACGACACGTCAAAGCCGGCGTCGGGTTCTATTTTTATGAAAATCACATTCTCGGGCGCAGCGCTTTGGAGTTGCCGTACAAAAAAATCAACGGTTTCTTTTTGCGACTGATCCTGCGCGCCGACCACGGGGCCGTACGGAACGTACCAATACCACTTGTTGAACGGGAGACGATAATGAATAATGTTCGCGCATAAAAGCACCGTCCCGTTTTTTTTTACTATCGCGCGCGAAACGCCGCGTCCAAATTTCTTCTGAAACTCTCCCCACTCATACGACTGCAAAAAACTCCCGCCGTTGGCGATCACAGAACGGTTCCAATCTTGGGCAAAAAGTGAAGGGTGAAGCGAAAATTCCATCTTTATATGCCGAGCTTCTTGAGCGCTTCTTTAATGCGCAACTCTGTCTTCGTGATTTCTTTCGGCACTTTTTTGAGCGCCTCTCTCGCGTCTTTCATGTGCCACCCCAGCGCCACCAGCGCGTCAATCGCGTCCGCGTCAAGCGACGCATCGCCTTTTTGGATGTCAAAGCTCAACGAACTTACTTTGTCCTTGAGATCCACAATCACCTTCTGGGCTATCTTTTTTCCAACGCCTGAAATTTTCGTCAAAAAGGTCGTATCTTCGGCCGCGATCGCCCCCGCAAGCACGCTTGGCTTGTCTGTTGCAATAATAACGAGTGCCACTTTGGGACCAACCCCTGATACCGTAATAAGCATTTCAAAAAGCTCGAGTTCCGCGGGATCAAAAAAGCCATATAACTCCATCGTGTCTTCTCGCAGGTACAGCCGCGTATACATTTTGACGGTGTGTGCCGCCTGTGGTATTTTGAGTGGTGCTCCGGAAGGCATGAATACCTTGTACCCCACGCCGCCTGCGGCGATCACGATGTATTTTTCGCTCCGCGATATAATGGTCCCTTCAAGATAAGAAATCATGGTGGTTGTTCTCATAATACCCTAACAATCCCTCTTTACTCAAATCAAATGGCCCAATTTAAACTCAAGTCCCCTTTTGCGCCGGCGGGCGATCAGCCAGAAGCGATTAAAAAACTCACTGGCGGCGTGCGCGCGGGAGTGATGCATCAGGCGCTTGAAGGCGTTACCGGCTCGGGCAAAACATTCACCGTCGCCAACGTCATCGCGAACACGGGCAAACCGACACTCGTCATCTCGCACAACAAAACGCTCGCGCATCAGCTGTATCAGGAATTCAAAGAATTTTTCCCGGAGAACTCCGTGCACTATTTCGTATCCTACTACGACTACTACCAGCCCGAGGCGTATCTCCCCCGCACCGACACTTACATAGACAAGGACGTGAAAATAAATGAAACGCTCGACCAACTGCGGCATGAAGCGGCGCAGTCAATCTTGTCGCGTGGCGACGTCGTGGTCGTCGCCTCGGTTTCCTGCATTTACAACATCGGCTCGCCGGCAAGCTATGAGCGCCTGAGCTTATATGTGTCCGCGGGTCAGTCCATGAAACAGAGAGAGTTTCTGAAACATCTGGTGTCCCTGCAATATCAGCGCAATGACATAGAAAAATTGCCGGGGACGTTTCAAGCAAAAGGAGAGTCCGTATTCGTATGCCCCCCGACGGGAAACGACACCATAAAAATCGTATTTGAAAAAGCCGCGATTGCGGAGATGTTCACCGCCGATGATTATCTTTCCCCTTCATGGGAAAAAACGGAGCGGGTGCGGATCTTTCCCGCGAAATTCTGGATTTCAGAACAAAAAACCACGCCCATTGCGGTCGCCAATATCAAAAACGAACTGACACAGCGGCTGAAAGAATTGGAAACGCAGGGCAAACTGGTTGAAGCCCAGCGGCTGAAACAGCGCACCGAGTTTGACCTGGAAATGCTTCAAAGCACCGGATATTGCCGCGGCATTGAGAATTACTCAAGCCATATGGAATTCCGGGAGCCGGGGTCGCCGCCCTCTACGCTCATTGATTATTTCATCCGCGCATACGGCGCCGATTTTCTTGTGGTCGTTGACGAATCGCACATGACCATCCCGCAGATCAAGGGCATGTATCACGGCGACCGCGCGCGCAAAGACACCCTTATCGATTACGGCTTCCGCCTGCCGTCGGCGCGCGACAACCGCCCGCTGAAAATGCATGAATTCGAGGGAATGATGCCGCAGGCGCTGTATCTTTCAGCCACACCTTCTGAATACGAATTGAAAAAATCAGAGCATCATGTGACAGAGCAGATCGCACGCCCCACCGGCCTCCTTGATCCGGAGATTTTCGTGCGGCCTACCCATAATCAAACAACAGATGCCATCGAAGAAATCAAAGTACGGGTCAAAAAACACCAGCGTGTGCTCATTACCGTGCTCACCAAGCGCATGGCCGAGGACTTCGCCGACTTTCTGAAAGAACAGGGCGTGAAAGCGGAGTACATGCACTCGGAGGTCAAAACGCTCCAGCGCGCGGACACGCTCGAGCGATTGCGCGCGGGCGAGCACGATGTGATAGTCGGCGTGAATCTTCTGCGCGAAGGGCTGGATCTGCCGGAAGTGTCGCTGGTCATCATCATGGACGCGGACAAGGAAGGATTTTTAAGGAACAAAACCACGCTCATTCAGACCATGGGTCGCGCGGCGCGCCACCACGAAGGAAGGGTAATCATGTACGCCGACACCGTCACCCAGTCGATGAAAGGAGCGATGGATGAAACAAACCGCAGGAGGAACATACAGGAACGCTATAACACCGCGCACGGCATCACGCCGCGCCAGATCGAAAAGCCGATACGCGAAAGGATCGCCGCGCAAAAGTCGCAAGAAAATGTTCGGGAAACGGAATTTCTGTCTCCCGGGCTCCTCACCGAAACGAAAAATGTGAAAAAGCTCATTGCCGACTATACCAAAGAAATGAAACAAGCGGCGCGCGAACTTGATTTCACCGAAGCGGAACGACTAAAGCGTCTCATCCAAAAACTAAAAAGGTTCGCATAAAAAAAGCTCCGCAGTTCTCTTTCTTGAAGGACGAACTCTGGGGGGAGCGCCAAAAGAAAGAGAACGCGGAGCCGGCAAACTTATTGGGGAATGGAGCTGGTAAAATTGTTGTGTGCGTTTACACCGGTTGCTTTGGTCCTGCAGCATTGTACTGAATAGCGAAACGAGAATGGATGGTGTGTATGCTTCCATCATCATCCATCCTCACTTTGAGAATTAAAACCTTTTCGTCGGTCACCCCATCACGAATATACCTCCTCTCTAGGATGGAAGCCGACCGGCCTGAAATCTGTTTCGCTTGCCATGCGAACAGGCGATCTTTCGCGTGCCGAGTGATTTCTCGGCTCACTATTATCCGATCTTCGCCTTCTCTTTCCATAGCGCCCCCCATTATTTCAGCCCCTATTCCCCAAACTTATGTAAAAGGACTCGTCTGTGAAGATAACACAATCCTTTATTAAAATCAATTGCTGTTATCCCCTGTCAAAAAAGTGCCGCTTGCGCGGGTTGCTTGGTTTCTTTTTCCGGTTTTTTATCCGACACAACGGAAAAATCGGCAAGGAGTCGGGGGAGTTTGCGAAAGTCGTTTTCAAGCTCTTTCATCATCGCGCCCGAACGCAAAGCAGCCGCAGGATGGTACACCGGCACGACGACATACCCGTCGATGTTAACCGCTCTGCCTTTGTCGCGCGAGATCTTGGCAAGCGGCAAAAAATAATTCATGGAAAAGCGCCCGAGCGTGACGATCATTTTGGGGTTGATGAGTTTGATTTGGCGCGTGAGATACGGTGTATACGCATCAAGCTCTTCGGGGAGCGGGTCGCGGTTCTCCGGCGGGCGGCGCTTTACGATGTTAGTGATGTACACGCGTTCGCGCGGCCAGCCAACCATAATAAGTAGCTTATCCAGCAACTTCCCCGCCTGCCCTACGAACGGCCGTACTAGTTTGTCTTCATGAAACCCCGGTGCTTCTCCAATGAACATCACGTCGGCGTCCATGCTCCCTTCCCCAAATACCAAATTCGCTTCGCCTTTAAGCGGCAGATGATCTGCCTCCATTTCCTGTTTTAATTTTTCCAGCGCTTCGGCCTTGCTACTCATATATTTTTAGCTGTAAAAATGGTTAGAGAATGTAAAACTTAGCGAGTAGAAATACCCCTGCTACCTACCCGCTACATTCTATGTTCTGTTAGCAAGCGCCGCTTTGATGAATTCGCGGAAAAGCGGGTGCGGGCGCAAAGGGCGGGAGGTAAATTCCGGGTGAAATTGCACGCCGACAAACCACGGATGATCCTTATTTTCCAAAATCTCGCACAAACCGCTTTCCGGATTGACGCCCGCGATTGTCATACCCTGTTCTTCAAACCGCGCTGTATATGCGCCGTTGAATTCATAGCGATGGCGATGGCGTTCCGTTATGTTCTCCTCGCCGTAGGCCGTGAAACTCTTCGAGTTTTTTTGCACGATGCATGCGTAATTGCCCAGGCGCATCGTGCCGCCTTTTTTATAGATAGTGCGCTGTCCTTCCATAAGGTAAATGACCGGATTTTTCGTCTGCTCGTCAAACTCCGCCGAATGCGCATCGGCGATGCCCAGCACATTGCGCGCAAACTCGATCGCCGCGATCTGCATACCAAGACACAATCCCAAATAGGGCACCTTGTGTTCCCGCGCGTATTTCGCCACCGCGATTTTCCCTTCCACTCCCCGCTTGCCGAAACCGCCCATCACCACAATGCCTTTTGCCTGCCTCACCTTTTCCCATTCCTCTTCCGCTTCTTTCCCGCCATTTTCCAATTTCTCTGAATCAATCCATATCAGCTCGGCTTTCCTGCCATTTTCATATCCCGCCGATTTCACTGCTTCAATGACGCTCAGGTACGCATCTTTGAGCTCCGTGTATTTTCCGACAAGCGCGATGAATAAGGGAGGCAAATCCGATTTTATCTTTTCTACGAATGTTTCCCATGCGGCAAGCTTGGGCGCTTTGTGTTCCATGCGAAAATGATCCGAAACCAATTTCGTAATGGCGTATTTTTCAAAATTCAGCGGCACTTCGTAAATAGTGCCCACTGTCGGCGCAGGTATTACCGCCTCCTTGGGCACATCGCAAAACAGCGCGATTTTTTCAAGATGCTCTTTCTGCACATGATCATCATAGCGGCACAAAATAATATCGGCGTTGATACCCATGCGCCGCAGTTCGCGCACCGACGCCTGCGCCGGCTTTGTCTTTACCTCGCCAGAACTCTTTAAATGCGGCAGAAGCACCAAATGGACGAACATGACGTTGTGATGCCCCTCTTCGTGATGCAGTTGACGTATCGCTTCAAGATACGGCTCCGCCTCGATGTCGCCCACGGTGCCGCCGATCTCGCATATGAATATGTCCGCAGCGGAACTCTCCGCGCATTTTTTTATGTACTCTTTGATCGTGTTGGTCACGTGCGGGATCACCTGTATCGTTTTTCCCAAAAAGGCGCCCTCGCGCTCTTTATCCAGCACCCTCTGATACACCTGCCCGGTGGACACGCTTGAAAGGGATGAGAATTCTTCGTCAATAAATCGCTCGTAATGCCCCACATCCAGGTCGGTTTCGGCGCCGTCTTTAGTCACAAACACCTCGCCGTGCTGATACGGATTCATTGTCCCCGGGTCCACGTTCAAATAAGGGTCCAGTTTCTGCAAAGCCACCTTGTGCCCCGCCGCTTTCAAAAGCATGCCAATGGACGCGCATGAAATTCCTTTCCCGAGCCCCGAACACACCCCTCCTGTGATAAAAATATATCGCGGCATAATGATGAAATTATATACGAAACAGTTCGTACGCGAAAGCCCTTGCCCCGAACCAGAACTGCTGTTCGGTACGGGACTGCGCCCGTGGTCTCGCCTGCAATGCGCGTTTTGTTTCCATCTGAAACGTCGGTGCCGTCAATTCTTGGTTTGGGGCTTGCTTTTTTTCTGCCGTTGGGTTAGAGTGAGGAAAGTTTTTATTTCGTTATTCCATCCTTTATGCCGATTACCTCATCAGCAAAAAAAGCATTGCGACAGAGCGCGCGCAAAAGAGTGCAGAATGTGCGTTATTTGAATAAGATACGGATACTCGCAAAAGAGATAAAGAAGCTCGCTGGGCAAGCCAAAACACAGGATGCAAAAGCGCTTCTGCCCAAGCTGTACCAAGCACTCGACAAGGCGGCAAAAGAGAACACCATCAAGAAAAATACCGCCTCGCGCCAGAAATCCCGGATCACCAAGCTTCTGAACAAAGTTTCAAAGTAAATCCAAGCGCTTACAAAGATTGTACGTTTCAGTTGCGATCGCTAGTAAGGCGTACAATCTGTATTACAGCCCCAGTATGAGATTTTCCGCAGCGGTGGCAAAAGAGGTCTTTCCTGTTTTGAGCGAGAGATCGAGTTCCAAAAGCTTCCGATAGATGCCCTTTAACTGCTCGGTGGTATATCTTTGCGCATGGGGAATAGTTTTACGGATGGCGAACGGATGTATGCCGGTCGCTTTTTTTATTTTTTCGCTATCATAACCACGATCAAGCAAGCTTCTTATTTTCAATATGCTCCTGAATTGAAACACAATCATGGCGAATATCCGCGTCCAGTCCTCGCCCTGTTTCAATAACGCGTGAAAATGCCTCGCCGCCGCGCTTGCATTTCCGCCGGACAGCGCCGAAATCGCCTCAAAGATCTCGCCCTCCGATTCCTGCGCGACCAACAGCGCAACATTCTTTTTTGTGACATGCGCGTCATACGAGACAAGCTTTGCTATTTCGTTCCAAAGACGCCATGCATCCCCTTCGCAGGCAGAAACAAGAAGCTCGAGCGCGTCCGAATCAATCGTGCCGCCCGCGTTAGATATTTCCCCCTTCGCCCACGCCGCGCGTTGTGCCGGCGCCAAATTTTTTGACTCTTGGACCACCGACGGTTTTTCTAAAAGCCATCGTATCTGTTTATTTTTAGATGCGGAAAGCGAAATATGCTCCGAAAATACCACTACCGTATTGTTGTCTTCTTTTATATTCTTTGTGCGCAAGAAAACAAACAGCGCATCGTTTTCCTTCGCGGATGCAAGCGCATTTTTGCATACCATGAGTTTTTTTTGGTCAAACAGCGAAGCGGTTTCCGCCGCCGCCTTGAAATCCTCAAAATCAAAGTCATCGGCGGACACAAAAAAACTCAGGCCATGAGAATGCTTTGCCCAATACTCTGCGATTATTTCATCGCGCTTGCGCTTCGTGAAAAAACTGTTCTCGCCGTGAAGTACGATTATCATTTGAGCGTCAATTCCACTTTTTGGTTGGGCTGGACGATGGAAACCCAGATTTTGCCCTCCACCAATCCGATTTCTTTTCCGGAGACGTCCAAAAAGTAATATTTGTTATCGCTCTGCTCGGTTTCCCCGCCATACATCTCTTTTGCCCGTTTCCATCTGCCCTTTATCACTTCGCCGTTGCGATATAAGGTAAGATTTCCTTCGCCTTCCACATCAACTTCGTTGTAATCGGCATTCACCTGCTGTGACGCGGCAACCATGACAAGCACGTTTTTCACTTCTACCTGCCCTCCCGTCGCCCCATCCATTTCTTTCTCGCCGCCCCGCCACCTGCGATACGAGTTGGCCGCATGGTCATATACAAAATCAACTTGATACGGCCGCGGATAGCCGAGAAAAATATTCTGATCCACGTCCAGCGCCGACTCGCCCTTGATATGCACATATCCTTTCGTTGTGGTGCCCGCGGTGCGATAATTGAGTTTTTCTGCGGCATTCAATAACCCCGCAAAAGAAGTAAAACCGTTATGAGGTGCGAGCCGGTCGTTTTTGCGCCAGAACGCATCAAAGGGATTTTTGATAGAATCGATATTATCAATAACGCCGGTTTTTAAAATATCCAGCGCGAGATACGATCCTCCCCAATGCGCAAAAATCGCATCAAAGCTTTTCGCAAACGGCAAAAAATCATGGCGCGCCGAACGGACAGAACCGATCTCCTCTGGCTGTTCGCACCCAAACAGCGCCATATAGCGCGTAATGCCGTTGGTAAGCGCCGGCATCTCCACAACGACGTCCGCTTGCGAAATTCCGAAAAGCGGCCGTGCCACATGATCCGCCGCAAGCATCACCGCAAGAGGACGCCGGTCTCCTTCACCACACGATTCCCCTGTGAGAGGGTTTATCGCAAAACGTTTTGGCGTTGCTTCTTTTTTATCCTGCATCTCCGTTTGTCGTTCCTGTACCATCGTTTCCCGCCCCACGCTCACCGTCTTTCCCAAATCAAGAAAATATAAAATAAGGCCGCCGCCCGCGAGGGCAACCGCCAAAAGAACGCCAACAACGATTCGATGACTCATGGTAATTTAATATGCCTTCGCGAGCACCGCCTTGACCTTGTCTATTATTTCTCCGGGAGTATTATGCGCCTTCACCAAATAATCGGTGGCACCCAAGCGCAATCCTTTTTCAATATCGTCTTTTTGCCCTAAATTGGAAAGAATGATAATCGGCGTGGTTTTAGTCGCTTCATTGGAACGTATTTTCTGAAGCACTTCAAATCCATCAAATCCGGGCAAGATAAGATCCAGAAGTACGATGTGCGGTTTTTCCTGAAAGATTTTTCGCAACCCGTCCTCCCCGTCAAACGCCTGCGTCACGCGGAATTCTTCTTTCATGAGTTTTTGAGAAATAAGATCACGCAGGAAACTGTCGTCTTCCACCAACAACACGCGAAACGCTTTCGGATCAATGGTTTTTCCATTCGTGGAAATTTCATCTTTCTTCAAAGAAACAGGTCTTACGTTTTTGCCCAGTAACTTCAGCTGAACACTAATCTTATCAAGTACCTCCTGCGGGTCGAATTCCGCTTTCACAAGATAATCCTTCACCCCCATCGCCACCGCCTTTTCAATTTCCACCGGCTGGCCCGAGTTGGAAATAATGATTACCGGAATTTTCGTGAGCTCCTTGTCCTCGCGCAACCCGGCAAGCACTTCAAATCCGTCCATCTTCGGCATCACGATGAAGACCCGCTTCCCCGTCTTTTGCAGAAAACACTTCGTACCCTTCTTTTTTGAGCTTCTTTCCGAGCACGTCAAGAAGCACCTCTTCATCTTCTATCAACGCAACTTTTATTTTTTCTGGTTCATCCATTAAAATGTATTTAAAACATGCTAGATAGTGCCGTCAAACAATGTGATATACGCGATTCCCGCCGCGAATATGCACATAAGCGCATACAATGCCATGTTGGAGATGCAAAGCGTGTATTCTGGCTGACGATTGCCCTGCTTGCGCGCGCGGCGGTAAATCATGATGAGAAAAATGCCGTCGATGCCGCCCAGCAATGCGCCTAAAAAACCGATGATTTCAATAAAACTGCGCCACTGAAAGAATAATAACACGAAAGGAACCAAAAGCGCGCACGCAAGAGCCATTTTGTCAGATATGCCCATATCATATCGCAGAGTATCTCTCAAGTAAAGGCCGAACACGAGATACGACGTAGCGACCAGCGCCACGCCAAGGACCGCGCCTAAAAATACCGCGGACTCGCCAAGCGCGCCATGCAAACCGGAAAGCGCGTTTTCCGATGTAGCCGCGCCGCTCACCCCCAGGATGGCAATCGTGAACAGCGCATACAAACACACGGGAATAAGCGTGCCGGTAATGATTGCGCGCTTCATCGCGTGTTCTTTTCCTTCAAGCATATCGCGCATAGCAGGAATAGCCGCTCCGCCCGCGAGCGCAAACAACACCACGCCATAGGGCAGAAAGATCTTGCTTGGGTCAAATCCCGCCAGATTATGCGCGTCCAGATGGGGCACACTCATAAAAAAGAGAAAAACGATGATACCGATCATCAGCGCGAACATGGCAAGCTCCAATTCTTTCACCATCCTCAAGCCGAGCGCAAGCACCGCGCTCATGATCGCCCAGAATATAAACTGATTCGCATACACCGACCCGAATATGCCGTACGTCGCTTCCTGAAAAAACGCGCCGCCCACTAAAATATATACCAGCATGCCGCCGGACAATCCCACCAGAGCCGTCAGCGCAAAGAACCGCTTTGCCCCTGCGCCAAGATATATCCCCGCGTATCCCGTCATTCGATGACGCTCTTTCGTGCGCAATATGATCTCTCCGAACATTAAATGCAACGCGACAAATATTGCGGCAAACACGGCAAGATAAGCGCACAAAATAAAAAATCCCGCCCGCGAAGCCACGAACGGCAAACCGAACATTCCCACACCGATGATGGTCCCCGTCAACGTCGCGACCGCGTACCAGAAATTATTTGAGATCATCTTTGACTCCGGCAAATTTATGAATGCGCTCTTCAAGGTGCAGCTTCCTGAGCCCCGCGAGAACACAAAGCACCAGCACAGTCCCCGCAACCGCGAGAGTGGTATATCTCATTCCGGCCGCGACCCCTACTCCCGCCATCGCCCACAATCCCGCCGCCGTCGTCAGGCCGTGCACTTTGTTTTCATGCACGATAATAAGCCCGCCGCCCAAAAAACCGATGCCGATGACAATTTGTGAAATAATACGCGATGGATCGGAAAAATTCGGATCAAAAGATAACAGGGCAAACAGTGCGGCGCCGAACGTCACCAGCGAATAGGTCTTCATCCCCGCTTCTTTGCCCACGAATTCCCGCTCCATGCCCACCACAAGCCCGAGCCCGAGGGCGAGCAGAAGATAAGGGATCATTGCAAGTTGTTCCGGATCAATCATGTGTTATAAGCGTGAAACAAGTCCGCCGTATTTTCGCGTCTTAATTTTATGTTCCTTCTCAATCGCCTGAATTACTTTGCGGACCAAATCTTTTGGTTTACTTTCATATACTATATTCCCGGGTCCGCGGTGCATTTTCCCCACGATTTCAGCGATACTGTCCGCCGCGCCCCCTGACCCCGTCAACACTCCCTGCGGCTTTCTGTCTTCAAACGCGATGGTAAATTCATTTAAACTTCCCATGCGGCCGCAAATAGTAATCACCGCGTCAGCCGCGCGGGTGAGTAATAAATTTCTCCCCGCGTAATCAAAACCGGTGTAAATGATGAGGTCAAAATAGTCCGTTGGGAGCCGGTAGGTTTTCACATGCGCGAATTCCGAGACCGCCGGTGAAAGCCCGATGGAAATGCCGCCCGCCTCTTTCGCTCCTTTTGCGGCCCAAAACGGTATGCCCGAAGTCGCTCCTGTCACGATCACCGCTCCCTGGCGCGCGATTTCGCGCCCCACTTCTTCGGCCAATTCCAGCGCGTTGGGCACGCAATGCCCGGACTCCGCCGCCCCCGACACGCAAATTTTAAACTTCGGCGTTGAACTCATGCACTATATGATAACAGATAACTATGATGTTTCACAACTCAAACGAATCGTTCGCGCGCGGGACTACGGCGTCCACGGCAAATTCGTCTTTCACTTTCTGCGCGAGCACCTGGGCGGATTCTTCTTCGCCTTGCACCACGAATAATTTTTTCAGCGAGAGCCGCATCGGCTCTATCCATTCCATCAATTTCTTTTGGTCCGCGTGCGCCGAGTAGCCGGAAATCTGGATCACGCGCGCCCTCACCTGCACCTGGGCCCCCGCGATCTTGACCGTCTGCTCGCCGTCAAGCAAGCGCCGCCCGAGCGACCCTTTTACCTGATAGCCGATGATAAGCAATGTGTTTTTCGGGTCGGACAAATACAGTTTTTCATGATACACAATTCTCCCGCCCTGCGACATGCCGGATCCGGCAAGAATGATTTTTGGCGGCGGCACCGCGTTAATCGCTTTTGAGTCCTCCACCGTCGGCGTAAATTTCAAGCCGGGGAAATTGAAAATCTCGTCGCCCGATTTCACCAGTGTGGCCGCCTCGCTGTCGTAAAACGAAACGTGTTTTTTATACAACTGGGTGATTTTGATGGCAAGCGGCGAGTCAATGAACACCGGCACGCGCGGAATCCTGCCGTGTTCCACCAGTTCGTTGAGTTCGTATAAAAGTTCCTGCGTGCGCTCGGCGGCAAAAGACGGGATCATCAAGGTCCCGCCTTTGGCAATCGTTTCTTCAATGATGTCTTCCAATGTGTCCTTGCGCGCGCGCGTCACCTCGTGCAGTTTGTTCCCATACGTTGATTCAATCACCGCGAAATCCGCTTCTTTTTCTTTATGCATGTCCCGCAACAAAGGCGCGGGAGAATTGCCAAGGTCCCCTGAAAACACTATTTTCGTCGTGGCTCCGTTTTGCTTCACGAACAGTTCAACCATGGCGGACCCAAGTATATGCTCCGCCTCATACAGCCGATACGACACGTCTTGCGACAGTTCCGTCATCACGCCATAGGGCGTCGGCTTGGTCAGCGAAAACACATGCGCCACGTCTTGGGCAGAGTAAAACGGCTCTATCCCCTCCCACCTGGCTTCGTGTTTGATGACGCGCTCGGAGTCAAACAGCATTTCCCTTGCAAAATCGATCGTCGGCTCCGTCGCGTAAATGACTCCGCGAAATCCGTCGCGGTACAGTTTCGGCAAACGCCCGACATGGTCAATATGCGCGTGCGTGATAAACACCGCCTGGACGGTCTTTGGGTCAAAAGGAAACGGGTCGTAGTTGAGCGACTCGGCAAAGCGGGACCCCTGGAACATCCCGCAGTCAACCAACAGTTTCGTATGTTCGGTTTCAAGCAGATAGCACGCGCCGGTAACGGACTGCGCGCCGCCGCAAAAAGTAAGTTTCATACAATAAGCAATTTCTCAAACGGCTTCGCGTCTGTAAACGGTCCGATGACGGCAAGGTTAAGTTTTTCTGTTTTAAATATTTCTTTGGCAACCCGCTGAATATCCGCCGCAGTCACTTTTTTGATGTGCGCGATGTATTGTTCGGGCGTCTCTATCTTTCCGCGCGATATTTCCGAAGCGCCCGCTCCCATTGCTATGGAATCCGATGATTCAAGATGCAAACTCAACGAACCCTCAATGTGGCTTTTCGCATCATTGATTTCTTTTTGAGGGATACGCCCCGTTGTCGTTTTTTTGAATTCTTTTAAAATAGTAGTAAGCCCCAGTGCGACATTTTTCAAGCTCAAGCCCGCGTGCGCCGCGAAATATCCCGTGTCTTCGTGATGCCCCGTGTCGGAGCCGACATAATACGCGAGCCCGAGGCGGTCTCTGACGGACACGACCAAGCGGGAGCTGAAATAACCCCCCAGTATCGCCGAAAGCACCTCAAGCGCGTATCTTTTTTTATCGTAGAGCGAATATGCTTTGACGCCCATGACGATGTGCGCCTGATCTATTTTTTTGTACGCCACGCGCACTCCCGCCTTCTGTTGGGTATCAACAAACGGCGCGTATGCCGATGGATTTCCCTTTCCAACTCCCGCGAAATATTTCTTTATTTTCGCTTCTGTTTTTGTGCCGTCAATGTCTCCGGCGATCACCACCACCGTGTTGGGCGCCACATAAAACTGCTCGCGATATTTCAAAAAGTTGTCCCGCTTCAAAGACAATACGGTCTTGATCGGCCCCGCGATGGGCCACCCCAAAGAACTCTCCGGATACAACAGTCCGTAAAAATCGTCCGACACCTGCCTCTGGGGAGCGTCTTTGTACATATTGATTTCCTCCACCACCACGCGCCGCTCTTTTTCGATGTCGCCCGGCCGGAACAGAGCATTCAGATACATGTCGGAAAGAATGTCCAGAGACAAATCGAGATATTTTGAATCCGTCTTGACGTAGTACGCCGTGTGATCGTGGGAAGTGAACGCGTTGCTCGCCGCGCCGATGCGGTCAAGTTCGCGCTTGGCGGAAACATACTCGGGGCGCTTTTTCGTCCCCTGGAAAAACAAATGCTCCAGCACGTGCGAAATGCCGTTTTCCTCTTTGCGTTCATAGCGCGACCCCGTTTTGACGAACACGATGGAAGTAACCGTGGACGTATTTTTCATCGGCACGGTGATAACCCGAAGACCGTTGGGCAATACTGTTTTTCTGTAATGGAGTTTGGTCATAAAAGATAAAGACAGTGTATCGTAAAAATAAAGATTGTTCAAACAAAAAGAAGTGCCCTGCGCATCAGAGATGCACAGGGCACAATTTGAGGGTTCAAGATCCCAAGGGTCAATTTCCCAAGGGTTCAAGAACCAGAGGACTTGCGAACGGCAAGGAAACGGCAGTGGGCATGCCAGTCATGGTCCCACCAACCGAGGTCGAGGTCCCGCCGCGACCCGTACCTGAGGAGGTACAGCACACTGCGGAAGCCGTGGACCTTCGCAAAAGAACCAAGAGCAACAACTGTGTCTTTCCCGTTCCATCCATCCCACAACAGAAGCTCGTGTGAGTTGGCGGGCTCGTAGCCCTCCGCTCTCATGCGCTTTACTGCTTCTTTGGAAGAGACGCTCTCTTCGAAGGGGAACTCCTTGTAGTCGTTCCACAGGCGATCGGGGGCGGGAAACCGATTGTCGGTGATGTCTGGGTTAACCCAGTCAAAGTTGCGGGCTTTGATGAGCTCAGAGAGCGAGGCGCGCGCGGATTTCACTATATTGACGATAACGCGCCCGCCGTTTTTGAGAAAGGCGGTAAACCGATCACCGAATTCCTCCGGCGTCAGATTGATGACTTCTTTCTGGAGATGGTCTCCGTCCAGATCATCCCAGTTGACCTGCGTCCCTACGCGGGCCGCGACTTGCAGAGCTTGACCGCGAGATACGGCTTTACTCATTGTCGTTCCTCCCTGTTGTGGCTTGACCCTTTTTCTTACCCTATGTAAGATGCGGGGCTTTTGCCGTTGTTTGCAAAGATCAGTTTAACTTATATACAGTATCACAAATAACTTTAAGTGTCAATAGCTAAAAATAGCTCAACAGAGCTACTAATATATCTATCTGCGATTTTCAAGAAGCGCAACCCGCCGTTCCAACGCAGCAAACTCTTCAATGTCAACCTTCTTTTTAAACGAGTGCTTGATAAATTCAATGTCGGTTTTGACGATTTCCATATCGGCCTTCGTCGCTTGAATATCGGTCTTCATGATTTCCATGTTTTCTCTTATGGATCCTATCATTTCTGTATGCGACACGAGAGTTTCTTTCATGTTCTGAATATCCCCTTTCATACCGTGGATATCCTTTTTAACGTCACCGTACTGCTCCGCGACAAGTTTCACGTTATCGTTGACCTGCTCAATCACAACGCCTAAATGCCTGACATCCTGCTGAATGGTTGCGTTCTTCTTTTTTGGTTTCGTTTTCATAATGCCTATATTACACCTCCCCTAATTTTCCTGCAATATGCGATGCCAGCTCGGTAGCTTTGATGCGCTCTTGCTTGAGCGTATCGCGGTCACGCACGGTGACGGTGTTGTCTTCAAGCGTTTGAAAATCCACCGTCACGCACCACGGCGTGCCGATTTCATCCTGCGCAAAATAACGCTTGCCGATATTGCCCCGGTGATCCCATGCGACGGCAAAATGCATTTTGAGCGCGGAATGGATCTCTTTCGCTTTCGCGACCAGTTCGGGTTTGTTGGCAAGGAGCGGGAACACCGCAGCCTTGTACGGCGCCAGATGCGGCCTGAGCTTCAGGACGACTCTTCCCTCTTCTTCGGCATAGGCGTCGCACAACACCGCAAGCACGGAACGATCCACGCCCCACGTCGGTTCAATGACGTGCGGATAAAACAACTCGTTCGTTTCCGCGTCGCGATACGGCGGTGCTTCTTTGAAATGATTTTTCAAGTCAAAATCGCCGCGGTACGCCAAACCGTACAATTCTTTTGTGCCGAACGGATAATCGTATTCAAAATCAATCGTGCGCTTGGAGTAATGCGCGCGTTTCCCATCGGGCACCTCAAGCTCGTGGATATGTTCCTTTTTTAGCCCCAGCGTGTCGGTCATCCACGACCACATTTGACTCCGCCACTCTTCAAACGACTCTTTCCAGTCAGCTTCTCTGACGAAATACTCTATTTCCATCTGTTCAAATTCGCGCGTGCGAAAAATAAAATTGCCTGGCGTGATCTCGTTGCGAAACGCCTTGCCTATCTGCGCGATGCCGAACGGCAATTTCTTGCGAGTGGTATCAAGCACCTGTTTGAAATCCACGAACATCGCCTGCGCCGTCTCGGGGCGGAAATACGCGACATTGGCCTGTTCCTCTGCGGAACCCAGAAACGTCTTAAGCATCAGGTTAAACTGTTTTGGATTGGTCCACCTCCCCTTTTTTCCGCACGTAGGACAAACAACATCCTCACTCATATGGGCAAAACGAAAACGGTCATGGCAATTTTTACACTCTATAAGCGGATCACTGAAATTTTCCAAATGCCTACTTGCCTCCCACACTTTCGGATTCATGATAAGTGCGGCGTCAATACCTGTCATATCATCTCTCTGATGCACGAAACGCTTCCACCACAATTGTTTGATGTTATTTTTCAGCTCCGTGCCAAGCGGTCCGTAGTCCCACGAGTTGGCGAGGCCGCCGTAGATCTCGGACCCGGGATACACGAACCCCCGGCGCTTGGCCAAAGACACGATATCTTCCATTGTTGGTTTTTGAGTATTCATGGATTAATATTGCGTGCATCTGCCGTAAACCATTCGCATGAAAAGACGCTCGTCGGTTCCCCCGGCGAGGAAACCGCGCTTGACCTCGGCCTCGCTCGTCCGCCCCATGCGTCGGTCAGGAAATCTTCGGAGCAGGCGAGCTGGGTGGTTTTGGTACAATGTGCGCGAAGCGACCAAAACCTCGCCGTCAGCGGAGAAAAGCCCGGTCGCCGCTGGAGCGGCCGGGCGGATTGACGGACCGACGCATGGGGCGGACACCCTGCCCGCCAGTTCGGCCCTGAGCTCACTGCCGAAGGGTCGGCCTCCGCACACTTTTCTTAACGAATGGTTTACGGCAGATATAATGTATAACATGCGTAATCTATTATTTATTGCGAAATCCTTCCCTCGTCCCCTTTGAGCGAATTAAGAAGGTCGGTGTTCACGAGCGGAACCTGCCGCTCTATTTTAAGCCCGGTGAACGTATCGGTTCCTTTCAACGCGGCTCCCGACGCTAAATTCACCACCTGCCCCACATGCACGAGCGCAGGAACAAACGCGACCTGAAAATCAACCCGCGCGGCGGGGGTAAGCAGTCCCGTTCCCGCAAATACCGTTCCCGGCTTCCACGTCACGACGCCCGAAGTCGCGTCATAGGTAATAGGGGCGCCTTCCGGATAGACCGCTCCGGTCCATTCGACGTTGGGGGGAATGACCGCGCTCACTTCAACGTCGCCGACGTCGTTGACCGTGTTGGACAACTGCCAGGACACCGCGAATGTTGTCCGCTCCCCCACTTTGGGCGGAAGCGGCCCGGTGTTTTGCAAAAGGCCGTCGCGCCAATACGCTTTCTCATTGAACGAGAACTGCGTGTTGATCTTCACTTCGAGCTTGTCTTCGCTTTCAATGGGAAGCCCGCTTAATCCTTCGGGGGGGATCGAGGAAGTGATTTTCACCACGGACGCCACAGTAAGATTTTTATCGGAAAAGTTTTTGGGAAGAAACGCCGGCTTCAGATTCACGGAAAAAGAAACCTGCCCTTCTTCCTTGGGATCCAAAATGGAAAGGTCGTGCACCCCCACCGCGTTCCAAATGACAGAATTAGTTCTTCCGTCAAATGATCCCCACTGCACGTTCAGCGTACGCACATCAATATACGTTTCATCTATTTTTGCGATTATGACGACGTTGGGAATTTGCACGTTGGTGGTGTTTTTGTATCTTATTTTATACTGCAGAGCGGCGCCGGGATTGGCCGAAAAATCGCGTGAGTCATTCACCGTCTGGAACACGAACAAAGCGGAAGACGCGATTGCCACGTCGCTTGACGCGCTCGCGTATTGCACGAATTCTTCTCCGGCATCGGGCGCTCCTATTTCAAAAAAGAGCGATTTGCTTTCCCCCTGCACGCCGGAGAAACTTCCTTTGATCGCGATGGTCCCGCTTTCTCTTCCTTTTACGGCGTTGAGCTCCCACACATTATTTTCTGAGCCGGATGGCGCGGGAACTGCGGAAACGAAATGAAAGCCGGACGGATAGGTCGCCTTCAGCGTGATATAGCTGAACTCGGCGTCCGATTGGTTCACATACTCAAGCGCAATGTCCAGATCCTTTTCCGACACCACTTGGGCGGGCACGTTCAAATTGAGCGCGAAAGGCGTGGACACTATCGTGAAAGAAAATGTTTTCTTGTCTTCAAACGGCGAAGAAAATCCCTCCGGCACGTAACGAAACACGGACTCGACGCTTTTGACCGAATCGCGCGACCCGAACACCCTGCCGCGGAATGTCGCGCTTTTTTCCTGGCTCGGAAGCACGGTGCCGATGTCTGCTTTCATTTTCCTTCCCCCTTCAAGCACCACGCCCGCATCCGAAGAAAGAGTTCCCTCCGGCCACGTGAACAAGATTTGCGCGTCGCGGAGCGACGCCTTGGTATTATTGCGATACGTGACTGAAAATGAAATTTCCTCGCCCGCACCGATGCGCTCGGAACCGGTGATCCCTCCTTGTACGTCTTTGGTGCGGAACGGTTCCG
This sequence comes from Candidatus Azambacteria bacterium, assembly GCA_016200965.1. Classification (GTDB taxonomy): domain Bacteria; phylum Patescibacteriota; class Minisyncoccia; order GWC2-36-17; family WO2-46-25; genus JACQDT01. The sequence continues at coordinate 25,749 of JACQDT010000026.1, forward strand.
CGGAGAAATACAAAAAATATCCCCACGTCACCACGCCCGCAACGCACAACAGCAAAAACGGAATCTTCAGATTCCTCGTTGCGGTGCGCGAAGCGGATGCCTTCAGCGTCTCTTCATCCCATCCTTCCTTTACGATTTTGGCGTCTTCCTCTTTGTATACTTCGTATCCTTTTTGCTTTTTTGCCTCCTCGCCGCGTTTATACAGTTTTTTCTCAAAATCTTCGAGTTTGTTCATTACACCTTACTGTAAATATTCGCGAAATGCCGCTCAAACGCATCCGCCATTTTATCAAGATCGCCTTCCGAAAGCACCACGCGCTGGCTGTCGAATGTCCGCACGATCGTTTTGTCCTCCGGCTCATACCCCAGCGCGCTTAAGAACTTAAATTCGAAATAGCGCAAAAAAAACTTCAGCTCCAGCGGCTTGAGTTCTTTTCGATTGAGATAATCGAACGCTCCCACGACCAGATGGAATATGTCCTCGTCTTTTTCTTCAAACAGCGTGAACACGTCGATGAGCCGCGCCACATGCCGCGCCGCCTGCATCTTCTCCGTATCTTTCTTGAGCGTTGAAAAATGCTCTATCTCGCGGGCGGAAGTAAGCACCTTGTGCCGCACGCCAAGCACGAAAGCCACCTCGGAAAGATAAAAAAGCCCCGTATGTCCGGCGAGCTTCGCATCGGACCTGCGTATCCCGCGGGCGACCAATTCTATCTTGCCGTATTTCTTCGTATACAGCGTCAAAAACTGATCGTGTTCCCCTTTGTTTTGCCGCTTGATAATGAGGCCTGTGGAAGCGCGCATTAGCGTAATTTTTTAATTTCAAACGCGAGCGATTCGCCTTCAAGCATGACTTCATGCGGGATGCGCATTGCGCTTTTTGATCCGCGCGCCATCCGTTTCGCGCCGATGCGGGACTGTATGTGCGCGTTCCATTGCTCGATCGCGCGCATGACTTTTCCTTGAGCGTCGTAGGACAATGCAATCTTATCTTTGGGCATCAGTCCCGCCTCTTTGCGCGCCATCTGCACATTCCGGATGATCTCGCGCGCCATCCCCTCTTCAAGAAGCGCCGGCGAAAGGGTCGTATCAAGCCGGGCATCCTCGCCAAGCGACGGATCTGTTTTCACCTCCTTCACGTTCACCTCGTCTTGTATCAACTCGCAAAGCTCGCTCCCCAGCTTTTCTTTTATGATAAGGGTCTGCAATGGCTGGCGCACCCTGACGCCTGCCTGGGAACGGCGGGCAAGCGCAATGCTTACTATGTTTCTTGCCTTCATCATATCATATTCAAGCTGTTTATCAATTCGTTTTGCATCCGCGATCGGATATGTTTCCCCGTGCACGCTTTTTGTTTTTTTGAGCGCCTGCCATATATGCTCCGTGACAAACGGCATAAACGGCGCGGCCAGTTTGACCGTGGTTTCATAGGCATAGCGCAAAACCGCCGCGGCGGCGCGATAATCGGCTTTATGCTCCCGCAACTGGAACCGCTCGCGCGAACGGCGCACGTACCAATTGGTCAGATCGTCCAGAAACCCCGCGATGGTCCGCGACGCTTCAAGCATGTCGTAGCGATCAAGCGCCCCGCCTGCCGCAGCAATCGTCTGGTGCAAGCGCGAGATCACCCAGCGATCAAGTACGTTGGTTGGGTGGGGCGGGGCGTCGCCGGCGGACCGCTTCATGTCGGTATAGGAATGTAAAAACTGAAGCACATTCAAAAGTACCATTACCGATTTGCGCTGGGCATCCGTCACGTCTTTTTCGTCAAACCGTTTCGGCTCCCCCGCAGAGTTCACCGTGAAAAAATACCAGCGCAGGGCGTCAATGCCCAAGCGGTCGGCGATATCCATCGGATCGGCGTAGTTTTTCTTTGACTTGGACATCTTTTTTCCTGCCTTGTCCAAAATATGCCCGAAGGAAATCACGTTGCGATACGGCGCTTCAACTTCAAGCAGCGCCGAAACCGCAAGCAGGGTATAAAACCATCCTCTGGTCTGATCCACGCCTTCGGAAATGAAATCAGCCGGAAACGCGATTTGTTTCAACTGTTTTTTATACGGCGCATCGTTCTGTTCGAACGGAAAATGCTCCTGTGCGAACGGCATTGCGCCCGAATCAAACCACACGTCGGTGACTTCGGGGACGCGCTTCATTGCGCTCCCGCATTCGGTACACGCCAGCGTAATTTCATCAATGTAGGGCTTATGCATATCAAGATTGCCGTTCTCGTCCAATGGAAGCCGCCCGGGCGGCAATTCACGTATTTCCCCTTTCTTTATATAACGCGCCCTCTCTCCCCTACGAAGCGTTTCCTTTTTATCGCAACCGGAAACAGCGGCCTCAAGCATCCAGAGCGGATCGCCGTGGCTGACAATGAAAATAGTTTTGCCTTTATATTTTAGCTCCGTACTTTTTATAAATCCGGTCATCCGCTTTTTCACGTCACCCCAATTCTCCCCACCTTCCGGTGCGGCGGTGAATCTGTCCGTTTTCCCAAGAAAGAATTTTTCAAATTCTTTCACCTTTCTCCCGTTAAAAACACCGAAATTAATTTCTCTGAGTAGTGCATCATTCACTATACCGTCTTGCGGCGCGCCAAGAATTGAAGCAACAATCTCCGCGCTCTCGCGAGCCCGCACAAGCGGAGAAGTGAAGATTAAATCTATTCGTACATCTGAAAATTTCTTTTTGAACTTTGCAAGTGAAATTTCAATTTCCTTCCTCCCCTTTGAAGTAACATGATTTTTCGGATCTCCTCCGGAATCGGCAATCCGTTTCATGTTGAACACCGCTTCCCCGTGCCGCATGATAAAATAGCGATTTTTTAATGTACTCCGCTCGCCAAGCCCGGCGATGCTCTCTATCGCCTCCGTATGGCCGCACCCTTCGCACCGCCATATCGGCATCGGCGTGCCCCAATACCGTTCGCGTGAAAACGCCCAGTCCTTTACGTCTTTAAGCCACTTGCCGAATCTGCCTTCCTTTATATGGGACGGTATCCAGTTGATCGTCGCGTTACGCGAAAGCAATTCTTTTTTAAGAAGCGACATTTTCACAAACCAGCTCTTGCGCGCGAAATACAAAAGCGGCGTGTCGCACCGCCAGCAAAACGGATACTCGTGTTCGTACAGCTCTTCGTTCAACAACAGCCCTCTTTTTTGCAATGCTTCGGTAATCAGCGGATCAGCGCGCTTCACGAACATTCCCTGCCACGGAAGCTCAGCGGAAAATTCCCCATTTTCTTTTACCGGATACAAGACAGGCAAGCCGTGCCGTTTCGCCGCCGCCATGTCATCCTCGCCGTATGCGGGCGCCAAATGCACGATGCCGGAACCGTCATCTGCGGACACGAAATTCTCCTCCACCACAAAAAACGCCTTTTTATCCGGCTTCATGTATGAAAAAAGCTGTTCGTACTCAAGTCCGGCAAATTCCTTTCCTTTGAGCGTCTGCAAAACCGTCCATCCTTCCCCAAGCATCTGCATGCGGGCTTTGGCGATCACTAATACCTCGTCCCCTTTTTTTGCCCGCACATATTCAAGGTCGGAATGCACGGCAAGCGCGACATTTCCGGAAAGCGTCCAGGGCGTCGTGGTCCACACCACAAAATACTCCTTTGCATCCGTGGCGCGATGATCGTCAAACACCGCCTTATGTAACGCTTTTTCTTTGAAAGCGTCGTCTTTTAACTCTGTGCGCTTGATGCGAAACTTCACATACACCGATTTTTCTTTGACTGTTTTGTATCCTTGCGCGATCTCGTGCGAAGAAAGCCCCGTGCCGCACCGCGTGCAATAGGGCGTTACTTTATAATCTTCCACCAAAAGCCCTTTCTCAAAAATGCGCGCGATGACCCACCACAGCGTTTCCATGTACTCATTCTCGTAGGTAATATAAGGATGCTCCATGTCCAGCCAGAAACCGATGCGCTTGGTCACGCGCTCCCATTCATCTTTGTATTTCCATACCGATTCTTTGCACAAACGATTGAACTCGGCGACGCCCAATTTTTCAATGTCGGACTTCGCGCGGAAACCGAGCTGTTTTTCCACTTCAATTTCCACCGGAAGCCCATGCGTATCCCACCCCGCGCGCCGCGGCGCCCAGTACCCTTGCATCGTCTTATACCGTAAAAAAAGATCCTTAAAGCACCGCCCCATCACGTGCCCCGGATGCGGCATGCCGTTTGCCGTCGGCGGACCCTCATAAAACACAAATCGCTTCTTAGACGCGCGGCGGCTTTTCAGCGTTTTTTCAAACACTTTGTGTTTCTCCCACCACGCAAGAACTTCCTCTTCCATCAGCGCGATTTTTGATTTTTCTTTCTTATCGTTCGCTTCCATAATGCCGTATTGTATCGTGAAAGCGCGCAGACAGTCAAAAACCCCCGCCAAGCATGGCGGGGTTTTTGACTTAGTTCTCAACTTTTTGACTTTTCTAAGGTCAAGTACTAGATAACGAAATCCTTACTACCCGCTGCCCTTAAAACATTAACTAGACATACTGGGCAGTTCAGAAAATTTTCTTTTCCCTCAACTACATATTCTAGAATATCTTTTCGTTCATTTTTCTTTGCTTCCTCAATAATTTTTGGATATAACTCCTTCATAAAATTTCTCCACTCTTTTGGGTATTCATCCTTAGGAAGAGAACCCAAACCTACATAACCTATACCATCAACATAAAATTCTATAAGAGGCAAAGGACTCTTCCGAAAAAACCCCTCAATGTCTTCTAACACATATATAGCCGCATCTCTCTGGCTTATTTCAGCTTCTTGGTGAATCCTTTCACCAAATTCTCTTGAACGAATTTCACGAATCTTTTCATCGCTTTCTAGCTCTAACCTCTTCTTTCCCCTCTCATCCACAACATACTCCGCGCCGTCTTTCAAAAGTTCGGCATCGGAAATCCTGCGCGACTTTTCCATTGCCGCCATCTCCTCCGGCGTATATTGTTTTGGTTCTTCGATGCCCATAAACGTAAGTTTAATTATCTTACTTATAGTGTACCCCCCAGCCATGCCTGTAAAGCCATATTGCCCATAGCACAAGCCCATTGACAGTATATCTATCTGATATATAATGTATATATGACTACGCAGGTACTTTTTAGGATAGATAAAAAACTAAAAGATCGGGCGATGGAAAAGGCGCGGCATGAAGGCGTGGCGCTTTCTTCCGTGTTAAAACTCGCGACAAAGGCGTTCGTGGATGGGAACTTGGACATTCAACTCGTCGATAAAGAAAATATGAAAGCTCAAGCGCCCGTTGTGCATCTCAAAGGAAAAAGCGCGAAACGGCTTGATAGGCGCGTGGGAGAAGGAATGCGCGAATACAAAAAAGGCAACATTGAATCTATGGAAGCATTTCTCAAAAGAGAATACCCCGATCTCCATAAAGCATATGGAGATTAAACTCTCGCCTCGTTTTAAGAAATCTTTTGCAAAACTACATCCCCGCATTCAAAGAAAAGCCGTTGAAAAAATGGCGGTGTTTCGCAAAAACCAGTTTGACCCCCGCCTCAACACGCATAAACTGCGCGGAGAAAGAAAAGACGAATGGGCTTACTCGGTGGATTATTCTTACCGAATCGTTTTTGTTTTCCTTAAAGATGACGTCATGCTTTGCCTTGATATAGGAACGCACGACGAATTGTACTAATATGCACCTATGGCGAACCTGGCGGACAACAGAAAAGCGCGGTTTGATTATGAGATCCTTGAAACGTACAAAGCGGGGGTTGTCCTTTTCGGTTTTGAAGCCAAAGCGGCGCGTCAAGGCAAAGCGCAGCTTACCGGATCATTTGTGCTCATGCGCGGCGGCGAAGCGTTCTGGGTGAACGGCATCATCGCTCCCTACCAGCAAAAAAACACGCCTGATTTCTACCAGCAGGACCGCACGCGCAAGCTTCTTTTAACCAAAAAGGAAATCGCCGAACTTGAGGGAATCACAAGCAAAAAGGGCTTGACACTCATTCCGCTTGGGTTGTATACTGAAGGGCGAAAAATCAAGCTGGAATTCGGGGTCGCGCGGGCTAAAAGAAAGTACGAAAAGCGCGAGAAAACGCGGACACGGGAGTTCCAGCGCGAGAAGCAGAGAATGATGAGAGCGTAACGGGGATGCCGGGCTTTGACAAAAGGAATATCCTTTGCACTGCGCACGCCGAGATGCCGTTTCTCGTTAAACAGCGGCACACGAATAAGTGCAAACTTATTTACACGGATAAAGAGCGCAATTGCTATGGCATTTGCTCCCTCTTTGTCTTTCGCACGAGTTTAACTTGTGCCATCGAACCTTCTGACGTCCGATAAGAAATGTTCGGTGTCATATCATCGGGCTGCGCCCGGCGGCACTGCATCGCCGGAGTAAGCAAAAGCAGATAGACGCATGCGTATCTTGGCTGTTTTAAGCTCATGCGCGACAAAATAGAACTGCCTATGTGTGTAGAAGCGGCGTAAAGGACTTTTTGGATGTGGGTTCGACTCCCACCATCTCCACAAAAACAAGGAGCGCGGTAACTATTAACCATTTCAAGACAATCCTTAAACGACCACGGCTGAACAATCAAATACGCGCGCTGAAAGTACGGTTGATAGACGATGCAGGAGAAAATCTTGGCGTCGTGGACATTCAGGCGGCGCTTGAGATGGCGCACAATAAAAAGCTTGATCTGGTGGAAATCGCGCCGACCGCCCAGCCGCCCGTGGTCAAGATAACCGACTACGGGAAATATCTGTACCAAGCGGAAAAACAGGAACGCAAGCAGAAGGCGCGGCAGAAAGTGACCGGAATGAAATCGGTCAAAATAGGCCTCTCCACTTCCGCACACGACTCGCTCACCAAGATCAAACAGCTGGAAGGATTCCTTGAAGAGGGACACAAGGTGAAAATTGAGATATTTTTAAGAGGAAGAGAGCGGGCGAACCCCGGGTTCGCGCAAGGCAGGTTCAAAAAGTTTCTTTCTTTAATTCAGGCGCCGCACAAAATAGAACAACCGATTAAAAAAATTCCAAGCGGATTTCTGGTGGTAATTTCAAAACAATAATATGCACAAGACCAATAAAGCGCTCGCAAAAAGAATAAAGGTGACCGGTACCGGAAAATTATTCCGGCGCATACCGGGACAGAATCATTTCAACGCGAAAAACTCCGGAGGAGTGGGGAGAAAAAAGCGCCACGCAGAGGAGTTTTCAGGCATTCCATTTAAAAAAATGATGCGACGGATGCCGTCAGCGTAATATACGTTTTATAATCTAATTACACGATATGCCAAGAGTCAAACGAGGGGTCATGGCGGCAAAAAGAAAGAGGAAGATGCGCTCCTACACCAAGGGGTTCAAGTTCGGCAGGAACTCAAAGATAACGCGGATGACGGAAGCGACGTTGCATGCGTTCACCAACATGTTCATCCATCGGCGCAAAAAGAAAGGCGACTTCCGCACGCTATGGAATGTAAAAATCAACGCAGGCGCGCGCGCAAACGGCCTCCCCTACAACAAGCTCATACACGGCCTTAAAAAGCGCAACATTCTTCTTGACCGCAAAATACTCGCCGACCTCGCGGCGACGCATCCACAGATATTCACAAAGCTCGTGGAAGCGGTGAAATAGTGATTTCAGCGTTCTATCTCAGATAAAATCAAGCTCTCTATCATCTCCTTTGGTACAATCTCGTCATATTCAAATATGGTTTCCCCGTCTTTCTCTTTCTTAAATGAAATGCGAACTTTTTGGTTTTCCCCTGTACTTGTTTGTATCTCCACATCAAACCCTTCGGCAAAATCAAATCCTTGATTATTAAGCGCGGACACAAAAGCGTCCCGTTCTGCTTTTCCTTTCGTTTCTTCAATCACTTTCGCTAAAAATGACTCGCCAATACCTTGATGCGTACCAAGAAAACGCTTGAGAGTATCTTCGTGTTTTTTGCTTTCGTCTTGCGCTAATTTGTCCCAACGCGGAGCGACTGTTAGATATTTTTTCACTATTTCAGCCACTCGCCCAGCCATACCGCTGTATGTTTCTGTGGCACTATCTTTAAACGATTCAGCAAGCGCGTCGCTTTCTTCAACTAAAAATTTCAAGTACTCTCCATTTTTTACCGATTCAAGCGCTTTCTTCCCGAAATCGGTTGAAAAGTCTATATTAAAATCCAATCGTTTATCAACACCGATCTTGCTCCCAACTTTGAGTTCTTTATTTAATTTCTCTTTTAGCTCATCGATATTTTCGTTTCCGGTTATTTCATCCAATTGCCCACCCATAACCAATCCTGCTGTCTGCTGAGTTCTTTTTCTTGGACTGCCAAATGCCACTGATTGAGAAATATCTCTATCTTCAGATTTTTCAACTGTTTGCTTTCTTCCGGTTTCAGTGAGTTCTATTTCCTCGTCCGATTTGCTTTTATCCGATTCTTTTTCTGCATGGCGAAAAAACCGCAAATCGATTGCTGAGGTTATCTGTTCTCTTTTCTCTTTTGTTTCTGGGTTAAATCGTTCCATATCCAAATTATTTAGATCTTTCTAGGATTTTTACTACGCCATTATTGGCGTCCACTTCGACAAGATCATTATCCTTAAGTTTGCGTGTGGCGATTTTGGTACCAATTATGCAAGGGAATTTTTAATTCACGTTATTTCAGTAAGTCATCAAGCTCGCATGAAAGCAGAGCTGATTTATTGAGCACGATCTGCTCTTTCTGGTTAAGATTATCGGCCGTCGTCCGAATGACCTTGGTCGTAATAGCGTCGCCAAGCATAATACTATTCACTTTTTTAAAATAGGATGCGTTTTTCCCAAAAAACAACGCTATAAACTGCTTGATTTGATCATTTAGTTCCGTGCCTGATTCGACTCTCACCAACCCCATTAAATCTTTCCTTGCATCCACTCCCAAGGGCTTCTGAAATTTTATCCATTCATAGGTCACTGTATAGACAACCCTTACAATATCTTTTTCCATCGTGTCATACGTATAAGTAAAGGAAAAATTGTCTGTGTTGAAATCTTCCTTTACGAGTATCCCCCGCAATGCAGTCACTGTATGGATTTTATATTCATCCAGAAGTCGCAAATAACTCTCTCGCCAATTCTTGAGCCAATTTCGAATGTAGTTTTTGTCTAAGAATAACGGCTCGAGATCCTGTTCGAGATTTTTGTCGCTTACTTTGTTGGTCTGAAGTGTAAGCTTATCGAAAAGCGCGCGAGGGTCTTTGATATCGATATTTTTCGCGCTTATGTAATCGAAATCCGGCACCACTTTCTTATTCATATACCAAAGGAGATCGTAAATATCACGACCTTTTTCTTCATAGATCGCATCGCCGATGCCACGAGTCCCTCGTAGAAAAATGGCGGCAATCTTGCTCGCCATGAGTGCGGACATATTATAGGTGATAATGACGAGCGATAACTGGTCGCGATTTATCGGCCGACGTTCAGTAACGGTTTTCGGCGCGACAAAGTGATTGAGATCGATTTTTATGTGTATCTGTTTCGACGGATGGCCAAAACTAATCTCCTCGCCGACATTAAATTTTAGAAGCAACCCGCGGCCCTTGGTGGTTTTAACCGCCAGAAAATTGGCATTCGTACCATAGGTATTCTCGAAATGTTCATCAACTTCCTTTTTCAGCTCTTCAAGAAACTTTTCGGTCACCGCGTGGGACACTTCGAAATCGAGATCAACCGACATGCGATCCAATCCATGAATGATGCGCAGAGCCGAACCGCCATACATGATCCAGTCGTTGTATTCCGGATGGTGATAGATGAAATTGAGAACGTAATACTGCAACTCCTCTTTGAGCGCGTTACGCCGTGTCTCGGCATTGAGACCACCGTAATTAGCGAGGTCTTCCAATTTTCTTTTTAAGATTGAGGTTAGTCGTTCACTCATGGGAGTATTTTTTAATCATCGTATAAAACTTTTCCTGTTCTATCCTATCCATTTCGTCAATGTCGATCCGCAATTCTTCGACCAACGCCTTGATGTTCTCCGATTTAGTGCCGCGGAACTGATGCGTTCTGAAATACAGCAAATCGAACAATGCTTTCGAAGGCGAGGCAATATAAAAATCGAACTTGCCTTTTGTAAGAGAAAAATCCAAGAACAAATCCTTTTTGATCGACTGGTATGAGAAATTACCGGCCTTGGTCTCGAAATCTCGCGTGGCTTTGGGAGAGACCGAAGTAACGGAATGGACCGCTTCCGTAGCGAGATTGTAATACTGGAGAGCCGCCCATGAGCTCACGTAGGAAGGCGTGCGTATGACATTGGCAAGATAGAACGAATATGAAATGTCGTTCTTATTTTTTTCAAAGAAGTCGGTGGACACATATAAACCCTTATTGAGCCAGATGATTTCTTTATACTTCAAAAACCGGCTGATGTAAGTGTCAACCGTACCGTCCTTAAGCCCCAGCTGTTTGCCAAGCTGATAAACAGTATTTTTACCAAAATGGGACAAGGATTTAAGCTGTTCTAATAGGTTCTTTCTGCTTTTCATGATTATGACACTAGTGTACCATACACGAAATGCGTTGTAAACCAGAACCTATTCACCTATTACTAAGCAGCAAAATGTCCCCCTTTGTCCAGTTATATCACTAGTTCTTCTCCCCCACCCGCTCCAAAATCCTTACCACCCCCTTATCCGCATTCACTTCAACAAGATCGCCGTCTTTCAAAACCTTAGTAGCGATCTTTGTCCCAATAATACAGGGAATTTTCAGTTCTCTTGAAACAATAGCGGCATGGCATGTTATACCTCCTTCATCCGTTACAATCGCAGAAGCTCTTTTCATAAGCGGAACAAACTCTGGGCGGGTCATGCCAGTTACTAATACATCCCCGTCATTAAAATGACCTACTTTGTTTGCATCAGGAACAATACGGACAATTCCAGTCGTTTTTCCACGAGAACCGACCGATCCTTTTATCTCTGCCATACCAAGTCCGGATTCCTGCTCCAAATGTTTTTGCTTGAGATATTCTAATATCTCAGCAACATCACGCGTCTCCGAATACACTTGTCCGTCTTCATCCAAATAAGCAACAAAGCCATTTGGCCGATTTTCAATCTCACTCTTTTTTGAAATAAGCGTCTTTATTCCTTCCTTAAAATCGCCATCCACCATGTAGGTCGCGAGAGAAGCATCAATCCCTACACGACGAAACAACTCTTGTCCCGCAATAGCCCAGGCTGTCTGCAACTGAGCAAAAGGATCTTTACGCCAATCTCGAATCTCCATAGCTTTTTGCGTGAATTCCGCGATTTTTCTTTCCTCATCTGTGATGGATAATAACCATTTTTTGTATTCCGCGTATTCTTTCTTTGCTTATTCTCTTGTTTATTCAAATCTGCCTTTTTTTCTACTAAATTCTTTTCAATATCCAACAAAGCTTCTTGTATCTCTGCCAAGGGCTTCGGAGAAAAATAGTCTGTTCCTGTGTACCAAAATAGTTTCTCTTTATTTTTAATATTTTTCTCAATAAGCGAGATTGCATGGCGAAGGCGCCTTGTTTCAAAGGACTCAAAATAGGGATGGGTTGCTTTTTCCCATATACTGTCGATTGCCTTCTTTTTTTGATTTCCTATGACTGAAAGAGTAATTTTTTCATCAAATGTTTCAACATATATGGTATGGACAAGAAGAGCTCCAAAAAAATTTCTTCCCTCGGTGATTATGTTTTTAATATCCGTCTCTAACATATTCTCAGGATCAAATCGGATAATCTCATCATACCACTGCTGAATTTCTTTTCTCAACACCTGCGCCTTTTTCTCAAATTGATCTTCTTTTTCGCCGCCATTCCAATAATCTTGAAAGATTTCTCGCGCGTATCCTTCATAGCGTGTCTCGCTAAAGAGTATATGGGAATTTCTACCCACAATAACCAAGAGGCCGACAAGCGGAAGCGTGCTATATGCTAAAGAATGAATCTTCTTCGCATTCCAGTTAAACATAAAATTCGCCGGCGAATACGGACCTTCCCAGAAATAAATCCTTTCGCCGTTTGAGGACTCGAAAAATTTTTTAACTAATGATGATTGCATGGAATTCCGTCAGGACTTTTGGCGTTTTTTGTTAATAAAAGCTACCAACCATTTAATGTGGAAATCAAAATCTTTCTCATTTCTGCTGTTATCCTCAAAGAAATGCGAAAGGCCAAAAAGTGTGCCCGTGATCACTTTCCCTCCGCAAAGCAATAATGTTCTGAATATGTAATTACCAACCATTCCGTTTACGGGGATAAGAATGTTATATCCAGCTTTTACCGCAAGATCTAAGTCTATCGCCCAATTTTTTGCGTCTATATTCTCTTTTTTCAGTTCATTGATTATCCACTCGGCATCTTCGTATGTTCCATTCAACAAACCAACCACTCCATCCCTATTCTCCTTTTTCCTTTGGTATGTCTCATGACGAACTCCGGTGAAAATAGCTACTTTGTAAACAATTTTCCACTCCTTCGCAAAATTCACTAATCCTCTTGCAATACGCAATCGATACTCTTTGTCCCAACCTTGAGGATTGCTCACGGGACTCAAGAAAAATCGATTCCCGGAAACATCCTCCATAATAAATGGTGAGTCCTCACTATAACTTTCTCCCGTCAATTTTCCATACGCTTCGATGGTTTTAAAATCATCAATTGTCCCCCTAACAATGCCGTCCACTTCGCCATCAACCAGCATTTTGGTGATTTTTTCTTCTGGTTTCTCATTGATAACAATCTGGAATCCTTCTATATTTTTTATTCTGTCCGTCCCCACCAGTATGATGTCCGCATACTCGCTACTCCTCCGCAGGCTTTCTAAAATCTCCGGATCTTCTGCGCTTAAACCAAAAGCGATTTTTGGTTTCCCAATCGTGAGTAACTCACTAACACGCTTATTGAATTGTTCAAATGCATTATTTGTCATAAAACTTACTACCCATTATTTTTCAAAAGATGGTCTATATTCTTACATGTTTTTTCAATGAGTTTCTGAATTATCAGAATATTTTCTTCGTTATATGCTCCGGTATTATAATTATTATCCACCTCATCCATATAAGCCGCCTCGTTACATTCTAACTGAAAAGTATTTACGCCTTTTTGACGCTCACCATAAAATTCTACATTATGCGCTCCCTTAAAAGGATGATTAACGCCAACAAGTCCACCCTTAATGTGCTTGGTCAATCGCTTTTTAATGCTGTCGTCCAACGCATTAAAATTCTTTTCCAAAGCATGAGTAAAGGCATCTCTGATATCTTGATCACAGGATGTCCCATCCGCGTCCCCGATAATAAACATCGGTAATTCTTCGGGGTTTTCTACGCCATAGAGTTTGAAATAGTCGTGAACCACAGAGCTTATCGGGAAAGAATGCCCATCAATGACAAGAATTCGTTCGTTATCACCTCTTCTGTCGGCTAAACTGCCGATAACTCCCATCATCTTATTGTAATAAGATACATAGAAATCCTCTGCCAGATTCCGCACTTCTTCCCCTGTTGGTTCCTGTCCCGCTTTGTACATGGTCCCACCGCGTATCCCCTTGTACCACAAAACCTTTCCGGGTACTTTTGAGTTTTGCTCAAGGAGTGGAGCTCTGTTTGGGTCAACGATAAAGCGGGATAATTTCGTCCCCACACTCGGAATATCCTTGGAACGAAAAATTTCGCTTGTCCCTCTATCAACAAAAATAAAAGTATCTTTACCCTCTTCTGTTGCGCGCTCCCAAAGATCGCTCGGAATATATTCCCCAGCGTGAGGCCTGCCAAAACAAACAGATACGCATTCGCGCTCTCTTAACGCTCTATCGTCTACATCAACGGCATTCTCTGGCGTTATTTCATCGCTCTCTATACTCTGACGCGTCGGCAATCCTCTCGCTTCCAGAGCATTAAGCACTTTCACAGGGCGCTCCCTTTTCTCCATATCCATAACAAAAGGGAATTGCGAAATTTTTTCAATCTTTTCGTCAGTAATTATTATATCTTTTATCACTTCGTGGGGGATTTCCTCATTGAATTCAAATACCAACCTTTTTCCATCACCATCTTCAACTTCCTTCTTGTAGCGTATGCGGATGGCAAACTCATCCGAATTTTTATTTAAAATATCAACTTCAAACCCTTCCGTATAATCAAACCCTTGATTACTGAGAGCTTGGACAAACTTATCTCGTTCTTCTGCGCCTTTGGTCTTTTCTATCACCTTGGCAAGAAATGATTCGTTCACGCCTTGGTGCGTCCCGAAAAATCGCTCCAATGTATCTGAGTATTCTTTTTGCTCGTCTTGCACTAATTTATCCCACCTTTTTGCAATCCCTATGTACTTGTCTATAATACTTGCGATATTTGAAGCTCCTCTTGAATAGGTAAAACTTGTTTCGTCTCCCGATTCCTTTGCTAATCTGTCGCTTTGTTCAACTAAAAACTTCAGGTAGTCGCCTCGCTTAAAATGATCGAGTGCGCTTACTCCGAATTCAGAACTAAAATCTATACCGAAGTCCAATCTTCTATCTACCCCTATTTTGGATCCTTTAGCCAGTCCTTTGTCTACTTTTTCTCTCAACTCTTCCAACGACTCATCTCCCGTTATCCCTTCTTGATTTCCAGACATCACGAACCCGGCGGTTTCCTGCGCTCGTGTTCTCGGGCTTCCGAAAGCGACTGACTGTTTCATATTTTTTGTATCACTTTTTTCTTTGGCTTGTTTTTTCCCAACAGGAGTTAATTCAATATCAAGATCCGATTTTGACTTGTTGTTTTCTTTTTCTCCGTGCCGAAAAAACGAGAGTTCAATCTTAGATGTGTACTCTTCGTGACTTTCAGATTTTTGAATATCCTCGAGTCTTTCCATAGACAAAGATTGTTTTAGACATAAATAATATTGGCGGGCATTGAACAAAATCCATTGTCAGTAAAGCACTTAATCGCCTTGAAGTAAATGCCTTAAAGGATAATCTTCACCACCCCCTTATCCGCATTCACTTCAACAAGATCGCCGTCTTTCAAAACGCGAGTTGCTGACTTTGTGCCAATTACGCAAGGAATTTTGAGCTCTCTAGAAATAATCGCCGCATGAGAAGTAATTCCTCTTTCATCTGTAATAATTGCTGATGCTTTTTTAATAATCGGTACAAAGTCAGGTGTTGTCATTCCTGTAACTAAAATGTCTCCTTCAGGAAAATTTTGTCCCTCGCTAGACGAATGTAAAATTTTAACACGGCCAGTCACTTTTCCCTTGTATGCCGATTGGCCGTGCAGTGCCTCGCCTGTCGTGTAGACTTCCTCCTGAATACCTAGCTCTTTTAGCTTTTCTTTGGCGGCTTGATCACTGTAAACTTCGTATTTTTCTGCGTCTTGAATAACGACACAAAAAACTGAACGATTTTTTAATTCCTCTCTCACTGCTGTTTTGTCAAAACTCTCATTTGCAAGTAGATCGAGGAGATTGGACTCAAGATAACGCATATCTTCCAGCGCGATATCAAGCCTTTTCGCTAAAGCCCCCAGAATAACATTATTTAGGTAATAGCAAATTTGAGCATTAAGCATTTTACGATCATCTTGCATTAAAGCCACGGCGCGTAAAACAGCAAAGAATTTTTCTGCCTTCTCCGTAATTTTAATATCTACCTCGTGTTGCAATTCGGTTGCGTGTTCAACTGCATCAAATGATAGGGCGTCAATAACACGTTTTCTCACTGTGGGCACATCCCATACTCTTGGACCAACATATTCGTAGGGAAACCAAAAGTATTCTTCAGAGAATTTTTTTATTGCCTTTCCAACAATCGAACTATCTATACCCTGATTTCTTGCTAATCACACAATCTTCCAAAATTTTTCTTCCTCCTCTTGGCTGTATAACTTCTCGTTAGGAATAGACATCGCAGAAAAAATTTTATTCTGTTCCTCGTCGCTTATTTCTGGCAGTTCCTTCTTAATTTCTGCTTGAATAGCTTCTCCTGAAAACAACCAAAGAAGCATACTTTGCCTTGTAAATTCGTTGTAAGTTTTATCCAAAAAACCTAAAAAGGTTGCAAAATCGGCTATGGTAACTGAATCAACTTTGATCGCAAATTCTTTGCAGGCATCAACAACCTTCTGTCCAGCTTTTATTCCTTGTTTTCGAATATCTCGCAAACTTCTAACATGGGAGAGTAAGAAATTGAGCGAGTAATCTCTTACCGCCTGGTATCCTTTTTCTTCCCAAATTGCTTGATAGTATCCCTTATCCCAAACATTAACAACCAAGCCAACCTCTTTACCCACAACATCTTTCACGGGCCATGACCAGTAGGAAAGGATCGGCAACATTGCAGGTATGTAACGACTTCGAAAAACTTGCCATTTCCTATGGACATTAAAATCATCCTGCGCCGAAGTCGAGAGCGTTGTTATCGGCCTGCTTTGCAGGATATAAAATTTTCCTTTTTCAAATGCCCACTCGATATCGCAGGAAAAACCGTAGTGATTTTCGATAATGAGAACAATTTGTGATAATTCTAAAATTTGAGTTTCGTTTAATACCTGGGAAGATGCTTTTGGTTCGAGGATAGTGATCCATTCGTTCCCTCCCTTCACGGAACGATGGAGTGCCTTGGCTTGAGTATTAACATTTATATCAATAATCCTTCTCGGCTCTTTTTCTACAACATAGCTATCAGGCGTAATCTGCCCTGACACAATCGCTTCGCCAAGACCAAATCCCGCCTCAATGATGAGTTGGTTTCTGTCTTGCGTGACGGGATGAACGGAGAAGGCGATGCCCGATACATCGCTTTCAACCATTTTCTGCACTACCACCGCTACGGATATTTTCTGCCTGTGCAGATCTTTTTCAAATCGATAGAAAATGGCGCGTGGCGTGAAGAGGGACGCCCAGCACTTTTTTACGTTTTCTAACAGATTTTCTTCTTCTGTATTCAAGAAGCTGTCAAGCTGTCCCGCCCATGCCGCGCTTGCGGAGTCCTCGGCGGTCGCTGATGATCTCACGGCGACATAGTCGGCGCCGAGTTTTTTGAACGATATTTTTATTTCTTCTGCAATGTCATGGGGCATTTTTGCTTCAAGTATGAGTTTCTGTATTTTTTCAGAAGCATGCTCTACGGTATGCATTTCTCTGTGGTTGACGGAATGAAGCGCCGCATCAATTTCAACGTTCAAATCGGTCTCTTTCAGAAATTGTTCAAAGGCGTTTGCAAGAATAACAAAACCAGAAGGCACAGGAATTCCCGCCTGCGTCATCTCGCCGAGCGATGCGCCTTTGCCTCCGGCAAGAGCGGCATCATTTTTCCCTAGTTTTCCGAAGTCACGTATGAACTCCATTATTGGCTTGTTTCTTCAGTATGGTATCATACCATTTTTCATACATAAAGCCGCGGTGAATGCGTTGCCGTCATACGACGACTGCTCCGCTATGCGGGTTGCGCAACGCGATAATTTTTGATATACTATAGCGGTATGCGCCCAATAAAAAGCTCAAATATAAAAAAGAAAAGTCGGGCGGTTTCTCGCGGGATAACATTCAGACAAGCCCTCTTTTGGGATACCAATCCAAAAAATATAGACGCCAAAAAACACGCTCGCTATATCATTGAGCGGATTTTAGAGTTTGGACATGATGATGAGGTGCGTTGGATATTCAAACAGTATCCGGAGCATATTATAAAAAAAGTCATAAATCTTCCTCGCGTTCAATTAAGTCCTAGATCAAAAACCCTATGGACACTTCTTCTCAAAACCAAATAAACTGGCATTATGAAACATTGCCGCGTCGGACGAAAAAGGCATTTGATTTTTTATCGCAACAAGAGTGGCTAAAGGAATCAAAGTGGTATCTCGCCGGCGGAACGGCTTTGGCCCTTCAGGCGGGCAATCGCAAGTCCCTCGATTTGGATTTCTTCACGGAAGAAAAAAATTTTGATGAAAAAGAGTTAGCTGCTCATTTTATTGATAATAAAGATTGGATTACTGAGGTGGAAAGAAAAAATACTATCTACGGAAAGCTCTTGGGAGCTAAAGTAAGTTTTATCGCATATCCATTTTTTATGCCAAAACAAAAACCGCTTTGGCATGGGTCGATCCGCGTGCTGAATCAAATTGATATTGCCGTAATGAAAATAACCGCTATTTCGCAACGGGGTCGAAAAAGAGATTTTTTTGATCTCTATTGGTGCGCGAAAAACATAGAGCCGCTGGAACATATTATCAAACGGCTCAAAGTCCAATATCCGTCCGTAGCCCATGACTATCATCATATTTTAAAAAGCATGGTGTACTTTGAAGACGCCGAAAGCGATCCGCCGCCAGAAATATTTTTCAAAGCAAGCTGGAACGACGTCAAAAATTATTTTAAAAAAGAAATCGTGGATATTACCAACGCCATGCTTATAAAAAAATAAGGTAAAACGGCTATCAGCGGATCCTGAACGCTTTTAAAACCAAAGACAACGCAAACAATACCCCGCCGACAAGGATGACTGCGGCGCCGGGAACCACGTCAAATGCGTTCGCAAGCGACACGCCCCCGAGAAATACGACGACCCCGAGCATGACCGAGAAAAAGGTCATGCTTTTTAAACTCCATGCGATATTTTTCGCCGTGACCGCCGGCACAATAATCAATGCGCCCATAAGGAGAGTGCCGACCACTTTAATGCCAAGCGCAATGGCAAGCGCCACCGCCGTGAGAAACATGAACTCCGTCTTTCCTTGCGGCACACCGCTTCCCTTCGCCAATTCCTGAGAAAATGTCGCCCGCGCGAATTTCGTGAAAAAAATAACGGTCAGCGCGATGAGCGCGGAACCGATTATCGCGGTAAAAAGAGCTTCATGCGGCCCAATATTGGATATGTTCCCAAAAAGCGATTCAATCAAGCTCTCTTCGGGAATAAGCACGATACCGATGCCCATCGCGGCCGTAAATATGATGCCAACGAGCGTTTCGATGGAAAACGCGAATTTCCGCTCCATGAAAAAAATACCTGCAATGGCGATAAAGAGTGCTGTAAATGCGCCCACAAACGGCTGTATTCCCCATAAAAGCGCAAGCGCCATGCCCGGAAGGGCCACGTGAGACAACACGTCCGACACAAGCGCGAGCCGGCGCAAAATAATAAATACGCCGAGCAAGGCCGCCGCCGCCGAAACAACAATGCTTACGATAAATAAATTGAAATCCATATCGTATTATTTCTTTTTATGCTCATGCCGGTACAGCGTCGTGCCGGTGCCGTAGAGCGCGCCAAGCTGTGCTGAACCAAGCACCGTTTCCGGCGAACCCTCGCACACCATTTTTTTGTTCAGGCACACCACCTTGTCCGCGAAATCATACACCACGCTCAAATCATGCGAGATAATAATCGAGGTGAGCGACGCCTCCCGTATCACGCTTTTCAACAACGGATAAATGGTTTTTTCTCCTTCAATGTCTATGTTCGCCGTCGGCTCGTCGAGAAAAAGGATGTTCGGACGCCCCGACATCGCCTGCGCGATGATGACGCGCTGGAGTTCTCCGTGCGATATTTCTCCGATACTTTTATGGATAAGGTGCTCCGCTTTCACTCCTTTTAAAAATCCTCTGATTTCCCGATCAGCCGCCGCGCTGTGGCGCCAAAACGGCCGCGGTTCCTTGCCGTATACCAGAAAAAATTCCTCCACCGTCAGCGGCGTGGTTTTATCAAAATCAAACTTCTGCGGCACGTATCCGATTTTTTTTTTTTTATGCCACACGATTTCCCCTTCATACGGCACATCGCCGAGCAAGGCGCGCAAAAGAGTGGTCTTCCCGGCGCCATTGGGCCCGATGAGCGCGACGCTTTCCCCTTCCTGCACGGAAAAAGACACGTGCTCCAGCGCGCGCTCGCCGTCGCGCGTCACAGAAAGATTTTTTACTTCAAAAAATGTCATATGATGCGGGCCTGATCAACGTAATATACGTTCTTTTTCCGTCGTAATCGCACCCCTTCTTTCCGCAACAGAGCTATTTTCCGAGAGATCCCTCTATTATACCCGCCCATGCGCCCGTCGGAAAACACCACGCGATGACACGGCACATTATGGTTGTAATGTAAGGCAAGCATGGAACCTGCCATGCGCGGTGAAATGCCAAGCGCGCGGGCAATTGCTCTATAGGTTGTTACTTTTCCTTTCGGGACGCGCGCAAGCGCACGATAAAACTTTTTTTGTTTTATGAGCGCGGGTTTGGCGTGCGCAAGATAAAAATGCAATCGCCGAAGTGCTGTCCTCGCATTCTCGAATGTCAGTTTCTGCAATGTTTCTCTGTATGGCAACCAACAAGAAGCAACGTGCTCCTGCGAAAGCGTTACGCGTGTTATGCCGGTCCGTGCGGCAAAAAGCGTCACCGTCTCTTGAACTAAATGATGGTTTCTCAAAAACGAATACTTGTAATGAACAATAAATCCTGGAACGATAAAAAAATTCTCAATGTGTGTTTCTTCTTTCGCCTCGCGCACCGCGGCCTGAATTTTTTGTTCGGAGGGTTCTCTTTCTCCTTTGGAAAACCCCCAATCTCCATATCTTGATTTCAGAAGCAAAAAAAGCATTTTCCCTTTCTCTTGTCTGAAAAATATGATCCCTGCGGATCGCTCCTTTTGCGTTTCCATATCCTATATCCCTTCCACAAATTTCTCAAACGCTTCGGCCTTGTTCTCCTCCGGTTTTTCTTCTTCGGTAGAAAGTCCCCTAATGAATTCTTCCGCTTTCTCTTCTTGCTTTGGGATTTTGTCTTCTTCAATGGGAATGGTGAAAGAAAATGTGGACCCTTTCCCTTCCTCCGTCTCCGCGAAAACCGCGCCGCCGTGGCGCTCCACGATGTTTTTAATGATGAAAAGCCCCAGCCCGCTTCCTTCGGTCTGGAATTTCACCGCGTTCGTTCCTCTGAAAAACTTACTAAACAGCTTCGGCAGTTGTTCCTTGGGAATACCGATGCCGGTGTCGGCAACGCTGACCTTAATATACCCCAGCGCCGCTTCCGCGGTCACGGTTATGGCGCCTCCCAAGGGAGTGTATTTGAGCGCGTTGTCAATAAGGTTTTGCAACACCAGTTCAATGCGCGCGGGATCCATTTTTATCGGGGAAGGAATCGTCCCGCGCTTTTCGAAGGTAAGCGCAATGCTCTTTTCCTTCGCTTTCATGGTAAAGGCCTCAATGGACTTGATAATCAATGCGGCGGTGTCCGCATAGCGAAAATCAAAACCGAACCTCCCCTCTTCAATGCGCGCGACATCAAGCATGTCGGTAACCAGCTCAATCATGCGCTCGTTGGACTCGTACCCCTTTTTCAAAAGATCCTTCTGTTCCTGACTTATGGGACCCGCGTCTTCGTCAAGCATCAAACGAAACACCCACTTAATGGCGGAAAGCGGCGTACGTAACTGATGCGCCGCGACCGAAATGAATTCCGATTTTGATTTCGCGATCGCCTTTTCTCTGGATACGTCGCGGACCACCTTCAAATAGCGCGCAATGACTCCTTTTTTATCCTTGATGGGGATGGTCACCGTCTGCACGTCCAGTTCAAGGGGTTTCCCCAGTTTCATTTCAATAATATCGGGCGTTCCATCCTTGATATGAATTTTCTTTACTTCCTCGGCAAGAATCGGATACAGCACCTGCACGAAAGGAGTGAGGTCCTGCCGACTCACCATCATGTCGGAAGTGACGATGGTATCGACAACCTGCTCTTTTTTCACGCCGAGCATTTCTTCCGCTTTCTGGTTCATCAGCAAAATCCGGAATTCGTGATCATACTCAATAATGCCGGTTTCCAGATTGGCGATGATGGCGTCGAGCCGGTCGCGTTCCTGCTCCAGCCGCGCATACGTTTCCTGGAGCGCGGCCGCCATTTCGTTGAATGCGTGCGCAAGCTCGCCCACCTCATCGCGCGAGCGCACGAACACCCGTTTGTTCAAATTTCCTTCCGTAATGGCGCGGGCGGCGTCGCGCACCTTCACGATGCCGCTTGAAAGCACGTTTGAAAGCACGATGCCGATGACAAACGCGATCAATACCGCTCCCCCGACGATGAAAATATTGAATCTGATCGTATTTGCAACGGTAGCCGTTGCGGCCGTGTTTTGCTTGTCAAGCTCATTGAGTTCGTACGCAATTGCCTCCGCAATAAATTCTTTCAGATTCTCTTGCCCGCGTCTCAGTTCTTCTTTTTTTGCAAATTGCTCCTCATCGGAAATTTTTTGTTCTTTCAACTGTAACAATTCAAAAGCAAGTCGTACCACATCCTCTTTCGCGTTGCCTATCTTTCGCGCAAATGCCACTTCTTGTGCCCTTTTCCGATCAATAAGGCGCTGGAACCGTTCTATCCATTTATTTATTTTTTCAACGCCCGCAAGCAAATCATTCTTATGCGCCGCGACCGCAGGATTATTTGCCTGCATTTCCCCCCCAATGAGCTCAAATCCAAGCGTGTGCGCTTCAAGCTCATTAGCGGTGCTTTTTATCTCAAGCAAGGCCTGAAGCTGCGGCGTGATCACGTTTACGATCTCATTGAACGACTGGTTGATTTGGCGCGCGCCGTGATCCACGCTTAAATAACTCACCATGCCGACGAACCACACAACGAGCGTGAACGCCAAAAGAAGCTTCGCTCTTATATTGAGGCCTCTTGATTTCATAATTCAAGAAAATGCATCTCGCCAAGATGTTCGCCTGTTTTTACTCTTACTACTATAGGAACCTTGAGTTCAAACGCCCCTTCCATGATGCGCCGTATTTTTTGCGCAATTTCCTTTATTATAGCATTCTTCACTTCAAACACCAGTTCATCGTGGATCTGGAGCAAAAGCCGCACCCCGTCTCGGAAAGGGAGTATTTCACGGGCGATGCGGACCATCGCGATCTTGACGATGTCCGCTTGCAAGCCCTGAATTGGCATGTTCTGCGCCATGCGCTCGGCGGAAGATCTGAGCATCGGATTTCTGGAGTGAATATCGGGGAGCCAGCGCTTGCGCCCAAGGAGCGTTTGGGCGAATCCGTAACGCTCGGCGTTCTTTTTTGCCGTCTCAATAAACCGCGCGACGTCGGAGAAGTCCCTGAAGTATTCTTCAATGAACCGTCGCGCCGTTTCTACGTCGATTCCCGCGGCAGCCGCAAAACTCCGCTCTCCCATACCGTATAAGATGCCGAAATTAAGCGCTTTGGCCGCCGAACGCATTTCCTGCGTCACTTTCTCTGGCGGCATATGGTTGATCTCCGCCGCGGTCGCGCGATGGATGTCTCCCCCCTCGCGGAAAATGCGGATCATCTTCTCGTCTCCCGACAGCGACGCGACAATGCGCAGTTCTATCTGGGAAAAATCAAACGAAAGAAATGTAAATCCCTCATCGGCTATAAACACCGAACGGATCGCTTGTGCGTGTTCTCCTTTCTGCGGAATATTTTGTAAATTCGGCTCGGAAGAAGAAAGCCGTCCGGTTGCGGTCGCGGTCTGGCTGAATATGGTATGCACTCTCTGGTCTTTGCCCGTCTCTTTGATAAGGGCGTCCACATACGTGCTTTTGAGCTTCGCAAGCTCGCGCCAATGCAGGACCTCCGGGATGATGGGGTGGGCACCGCGCAGTTTTTCAAGCTCGTCCGCCTTGGTGCTCACCATGCCTGTTTTTGTCTTCTTCGCTCTCCCTTCTTTTTTTATGCCAAGCTTTTCAAAAAGAATCTGCGACATCTGCAAAGGAGAATCAATATTGAACTCGCCTCCCGCCAAACGCCATATGGTTTTTTGTATCGCCTTTTTTTCTTGTTCAAAATTCTCGGAAAGTTTTTTCAATTTCGTCCCGTCTACTCTGATACCAAGAAGCTCCATGCGGGCAAGCACGCCGGCAAGCGGCATTTCTATTTCAGAGAACAATTTCCAAAGCCCTTCTTTCTTTAATTTTTCTCCGAGTTTTTCTTTCAACGCGAACAACACATGGGGCGCCACCGCGGAAATTTCTTCTTCAAGCAACACGCGGTGCAAAGGATATGCGCGCTCGCCCGGCGAAAGAAGGTACGCCGCGATATGCGCGTCAAAATCAAATCCTGCGGGCGCAATACCCTGGGCAACGCATGCTTTGACAAGTTGTTTCATGTCATACCCGATTTTCACCGTGCGGGCGCTCTCCAAAAACGGCCTTGCCTGAGCAAGGGGAAACCGATATGTCGCGCCGTCTTTTTTGGCGACATCGCAATGCGCGCCATCCCACGTCAGGGCGAGTTCATTTTCTTTGGCAAGTTTTTGCGCGGCCGTCGCCGATGCTTCTTTCACGGATGCCCTTTCCTCTGTGCCGGCCGATGCGCCGTGTGCGGGATTTGCTCCGGCGGAGGAAGCATGATGATGCGTCTGCATGCGCGACACTAACGTAAAAAACCCGAGTTTTTTAAACAACGCCTCAACCCTATCTTTGTCGTATCTGCCGAAACGCGCCCGCGAAAGATCAAGTTCAAGCGGCACGTCGCGGCGTATCGTGGCAAGCCCTTTGGAAAACAGCGCTTCGTCTTTGCGCCCTTCAAGTTTTTTCTTCATCTTTTCAGGCAACTCATCCAGATGCGCAAAAAGATTTTCCACGCTCCCCCAGCGGGAAAGCAGATCGGTCGCCGTTTTGTCGCCCACGCCCGGCACGCCGGGAATATTGTCGGAGGGGTCGCCTTTGAGCCCTTTGAAATCAGCCATCTGCGAGGGCTCAAGTCCGAACCGATCCCTGACCGCTTTTTCGTCGTAGATCACCGTATCCGAAATTCCTTTTTTCAGCGTGTACACCTGGGTGTTTTTATCCACCAACTGCAGGGCATCAAGATCGCCCGTGATGATGATGCATGTGATCTTCGTTTTTTGTTCTTTTATTTTTTCAGCGATGGTGCCGACGACATCATCGGCTTCAAATCCCTCCTTTTCAAATACGGGAATGGAAAAAGCGCGGACCACCTCTTTGACCTTTTCAAATTGCACTATTAAATCATCCGGGGTCTTGGGACGGTGCGCTTTGTAGTCGGCAAATTCTTCGTGGCGGAAGGTCGGCGCGGCCAGGTCAAACGTCGCGATGACATAGTCCGGCTTCAGCTCGCGGATCATTTTCAACAGCACGCTCGCAAAGCCGTATACGGCGTTGGTCGGCTGGCCGTTGTGCGACAGCGGCGGGAGCGCGTGATACGAGCGGTGCACCAGCGCGTTGCCGTCAATTAAAACTAATTTTTCGGGTTGTTTCATTGGATATCCTTTTCTGTGTAATACAGATTGTACATGAAAACAGCGATAGCAAATTTCACGTACAATTCATTTTTTCTGCTTTCTGAATACCTTTGCACGCATGCTCAACTGAAACTAATTTTTCGGGAGTGTTCGCCGACATGGAAAAATTTCACGATGATTTTTTTGTGTGGAAGCGCGCCTTTTATTTTTTCCGCCCACTCGATCAACACCAGATTTTCCGGATGCGCCAACACTTCTAAAAGCCCAATGGCCGCCGCTTCTTTTGATCTTTCCAGCCGATAACAATCCAAATGATAAAACCGCGTAAAATGCCTTCTTTCAATGCGGTGCTCGCGCATGAGTATGAACGTAGGGCTTTTCACTTTCTCTTTCACGCCAAGTCCCTCGGCAAACCCTTGCGCAAACGTCGTTTTGCCCGCGCCAAGCGGCCCCGAAAGCGCAATCACCGTGGCCGCTTTCCCTTTGGGAAATTCGCTTGCAATCGCACGGGCAAACTCCCGCGCCACCGCTTTTGTTTCCTCTGCGCTTTTGGTTACGAGAACGGACATGTGTGCGAAATACTCATGGTGTTCTAGATATCAACTTGGATATTTTTTTGCAATTTATGCATCTCATTTTTAATCTCGTCAATAACCTCGGAGTTGTGAATTCTTTTTTTATCGCCCTCTTTGATTGAAATAACATAGAAAACTTTACCGCCGTATTTTTCTGTGAATTTTTTGTGTGTTTTTTCTTGCAATTGTCTTTCTTTAAATATTTGCGAAATATGGGAAACGCCGCTTGCGGGTTTAATCTGGAGACCGATACACTTCCCATTTAATTTTATAAAGAAATCAACATTATACCCTCTATCCCATTCATCGGGGGCTGGTTCGATTTTTACGCCCAACATTTCCTGCAATTGTCCGTAAATAGTCGCTTTTTCCGTCATATACCCATCAAACGTTCTCTTGATAACCAAGTCAAAGATATAAGCGATACAATCTCCTTCTGTGATAGTTTCAACTTCCGAGGCAATAACCTCCGTTATTTTTACATAGAGCTTTTTGCCTAAATCAACAATGTGTTCTTTGGGTTTAACATTTTTGAAATAATAACCTTCCCAATCTTTAATTGTTTTGGGCGAGCATTTTCTTATTTCTTCGGAAACAGCCCCAACATTTCTTTTGAAATTCAATTGAAACCTGTTTGTCGCCGAATTTAAAATCCATTCTTTCGCCATATTATTGTTGTAGTAGATTTAAAAATTTTAATTTATATTTATAATCAAATTTATCATCAACATTCACGAAGCCGGTTTTTATCAAATGTGCATTGACAAAAGTTTTATTTTGCAAATATAAATAGCAGAGCAAATTATTTTCGCTATCGTATTTTGAGTTATCAAACCTCATAAAAACTCTTTGATTTTTCAATTTTGCTTGTAAAAATTCCGTTGCCTTATGAAGCGTTTCCCTTTTCGCCTTCACACCGATTAATCTAATCGCCAAATCATTATTTAATAAAATCTTTTCCGGGTTAATAATTTGTTTCACAGAATATAAATCAACCTTTTCGTTATCTACGGAATCGATTTTTGAGCCAAATTTCAATTTTTTAGGGTCAATCTTTCTGCTAAATTTTATTGCATCCTTAAAAATATATGGTAGCTTTGAAATTTCTTTTTTAAAATCTGTGGTTTTATTTTTCTGTTCTATAACCTCAAAGTGTACGCTCTTAAATAAATCTGCCTTATCTGTTCCGATTTTTTCTTTTATTATCTGTAGGAATTCCTTATTTATTTCAAAACCAACGGAGTTGCGCTCTAAATTTTTTGCCACAAGGGTGGTTGTGCCGCTTCCCAAAAACGGGTCCAAAACCGTATCACCCGCAAAGCTAAACATTTTAATGAGCCGTTTGGGCAATTCTTCGGGAAACATTGCCAAATGCTTGTCTTGTTTTGCGCCATTAAAATTCCAATGTCCGGTAAAATACTGGTTCCATTCTTCTTTGGACATCTTGGATTTTTCTTTTACTTCTTTTGATGCCGTAGGCGCTTCTCCTGTTTTTTTAAAAATTAAAATAAACTCGTAATCTAGTTTAATAATTCCATTTCTCGGATAGGGAAAACTGCCCATTATGGTTGCTCCGCCGGTAGTATTCATCGTGGTAGCTTTCTGCCAAATGACGGCCCCCATATAATCAAATCCTATGGTTTCACAAAATTTTATTATTTCCGTTCTGATTGGGATAACTTTGTATCTTCCATAATAAACCGATCTCGCAAATTGATCGCCGATATTTATACAAAGACGGCACCCGTCATGTAAAACCCTCTCACATTCTTTCCAGACCAAATTAAGATTATTGATATACTCTTCATAGCTATCATTAAAACCAATCTGATTCAGAGAACCATAATCTTTTAACTGCCAATAGGGCGGTGAAGTAATCACAAGATGAACGGATTTGTTTTGCAATTCCGCCATATCGCGGGAATCACCAATTATAATTTTGTGATTGGTTTTCATATCGCTTATATAATTATATCACATCCTCTCAAGCGTTTTGATGCCAAGCAGATGAAGCCCATTTTTGATGACGTGCGCAGTCGAACTCACCAGCAACAGCCGCGTGGTTTTAGTATCACCTTCTGCATTCAGCACGGAATCCTCGTTGTAAAAACGGTTGAAATCCTGCGCGAGCGCGTTTAGATATGTCGCCAGAATATGCGGGTGATCGCCTGCCGTGCATTCACGTATCGTTTCCGGAAACCGCGCAATGCGCCGTATGAGTTTTGCTTCCCACTGCGTGGTAATGCTTGTGTGCGCCGCATCTGCTTCAGAAATGGTTTTTTCCGCTTTCCGTAAAATGCTCATCGCCCGCGCGTACACATATTGAAGATAGGGCGCGCTTGCTCCCTCCAAACTCAACGCCTTTTCCCACGTGAATATAATGTCTTTTTCTCTTGACTGCGAAAGGTCGCTGTAGATGACCGCGCCGATGCCGACGGCGCGGGCAATGTCCTTTTTCTCCGCTTCCGAAAGTTCGGGATTCTTTTGTGATACAATGTCATACGCACGCCGTTTCGCTTCCTCGATCAGATCCTCCAAAAAGACCGCTCTCCCCTCGCGCGTGGACATTTTTCCTTCGGGAAGCGATATGAGCCCGAACGGGTCGTGCCGAAAAAGTTTTTTGTCGTGCCCCAAACGTTCAAGCGTCGCGAACACCTGCTTGAAATGCAACGTTTGCTCCCCGCCCACCACGTAGATTATCTTTTCCGGGGCGAATTCTTTGAGCCGGAACTCCGCCGCGGCGATATCGCGCGTGGCGTACAGCGACGAACCGTCCTTTTTCTGCAGAAGATACGAAGGAAGCTTCTCTTCTTCAAAATTCACCGCCACGGAACCATCATCGTTTTTAACCGCCGCTTTTTCTTTCAGTGACCTCTCAATCACGGCCGCAAGTTTTCTCTGATAAAAACTCTCGCCGAGCACCAGATCAATATCCACCCCCAACGCACGATAGATGCCGTCAAATTCGGAGACGCTCATAATACAAAACTCAAGCCACATGGACACAAGCTCCGGATCACCTTCCTCCAGCTTCTTGAACGCTTCGCGCGCTCTTTCCTCAAGTGCAAGGTCTTTTTCCGCCTCCTCATGAAACTTTACATACAAGCGGAGCATTTCCTTTATAGGGTCTTTCTTGAACGCCGCATCATCACGCCATCGCTCGTATGCCACAAGCAATTTCCCGAACTGCGTGCCAAAATCACCGAGGTGATTGATGCCAATAACGGCATACCCCTGAAACTCATACAGCCGTTTGAGCGATGCGCCGATAATGGTAGAACGCAGATGCCCCACGCTCATCGGCTTTGCAACGTTTGGGTGGGAATAATCAAGTAGGATAATTTTTCTTTTTCCCTCTTGTGATGCTCCGTATACGTCTCCAAGTTCAGCGACTGCTTTGAGGGTTTCTTGCGCGAGCGCATCGTCGCGAAGTTTCACATTGGCGTATCCGCCCACAGCCGCAACGCTCAACACAAAAGGAAATTCCGCGCGCTTCACGGCCGCGGCAACTTCTTGCGCCGCGGCGTGCGGATTTTTCTTTTTCTCTTTGGCAAGAAAAAAGCAGGGAATCGCAAAATCAGCGTCCGCCTCCTCCGGCGGCGTTTCAACCCTCGCCCCTTTTCCCACGTCATGCGCTATGCGTCGTTCAATCTGCCGCTGAAACGCGACGTAAGGATACGTTTCGCGATGCGGGTTGCGTGCGGCACGAAGCATGTTTTTTTGCATGCTGCTTTTCACCCGCCCGACCTCTTCCATCCCCAGCTTTTCTTCAACCGCAAACGCATCCGCACGAGGATTTTTCTTGAGCTCCCGGGCTATTTTCTCGTAGATGTTCATATACCATATCGTATCGCATTTTCCGCATCAAATAAAGCTGATTGACATGGGTACTGAAATAATGTACCATCGCGACATCTGGACAGAAGGATTGCACACTACAACAGGAGGGAACGCCATGATGCAACGATACGTGATGCTCGCGTCCGTGATCTTTTCTTTGTTTTTGTGTTTCGCGCCCAATGCGTTCGCGCTGGAAATTCATCTGACCGAACTTGCCCCAACGAGTGTTCCTTCGGATAAAAACAGCGAAGGTGCGGCGTTTTGGTTCCAGCTTGGGGACATTCTGGAAAATCCAGCCGAGATTGTGCTCGCCGTCCAGATCACAAATGCAGAAAATATGTACCGGGGAGGATTTGATCTGGTGTTTGACCCGAACATTCTTGCGTTTGTTGAAGCAGAACCGGGAGAATTTCTCGGCAATGCCGATTTTCACGCCCGGGAATCTCTTGCCAGCGATAAACAGTATCCGGGGCAACGCCTCATTACTGTCGGTTATAAACAAATCGGGAAGAAAAGTGTCATGAATGGGTCCGGCACCATCGCATTACTGCGATTTCGTATATTGCAGAATGGGGATACCGCTCTTCGGCTGGTGCGCCGTGGAATATACACTCCCCAAATTGACCCCCACACCGAGAGACCGACGTATGTCCCTTCCAAAGCGATAAACGTTCTTCTTAAAGTGGAATAAATAAAGCGCAAAAGAAATGCCCCCGTAACATCGGGGGCGTTTTTTGTTTTAAGCACACACATTACCATGGCCTATTGACATCATGAAACAGGACGTTACGGTGTAGGCATGGATTGCACATTCCAAAGTTATAAACCTATGACAAAAGGAGGAACCCTGTGGGGAAAAGTCTGAAGGTAATTGCTAGAATCACGGATAAATGTAACCAGGATTGCACCTATTGCTATGTTGACCGGGAAACCCGACGCACATCAAGAACCAAGTTGAGTTTAGAGTCGCTCTCGCGATTCTATAAGGAAACACTTTCCGGGCAACACTTTGACCACGTCCACATTGTCTGGCATGGCGGCGAACCGACGCTTGTTGGGCACGAGTATCTGGATCGGGTCATTTCACTTCAGGAACAATACCGGGGAAACGGCGTGACCGTTGAGAATTCGATCCAAACCAATGCCACCGCCCTCGACAAACAAATGCTTGAGGTGTTTAAAAAACATCAGGTGGGAGTTGGTGTATCGTTAGATGCTCCCCCTGACGTACACGCCAGCATGAGAGTTTCGTGGGCTGGTCGCTCCGCGTTCGAGCAAACACTTTCCAAAATCGAGTTGATGCGCGCGCACAACATACGGTTTGGCGCCATCTGTGTCCTGCATCGACTCAACTACACGCGCTGCGATGAGATTTACGACTTTTTCAAGTCTGTTAATCTCAGCTACCAATTCAACCCGTTCTACAAGGACGAGGCCACGCAAGACCGTCCTGTGGAGGAGCTTTCCATAACCCCTGAACAGTACGCAGAGGCGCTTATCCAAACCTTCGACCGGTACATTGGTGACCCAGAGCATACCATTGATGTAACCGACCTGAAAGAAATCGTTCTCAGCATGTTCATGGGATGCAGCCGGAGCTGTCTCTTCGCCGGAAAATGTGAAGAGTTTATCGGGATTCTTCCGACCGGCGAAATTTACCTGTGCGACCTGTTTTACCGCGAGAACTTTCGCATTGGGCACATTGATTCAATCACTGCCGAGTCAATACTCAATGCGGCCCCGGTCAACCTGATACGGTCAAGGCCCGAGCTCCTTCAGCAAACTTACTGCAGGGGGTGTGAGTGGTGGGACATTTGTCGCGGGGGATGCAGCTCAAAATCGGCAGCCGTATACGGCAACGCTATGCGCGAAGATCCTTTTTGTCTCACACGTAAAGAGTTGTTCGCGCACATCAAGGATACTCTGTTAACATTCAAAAACCGAGAGGAGGTGATGGCCCTTGCAACGAACCAAGGAAGCTCATTCAGAATCAGTCCCTGTGGATCAGTTTAACCCGGCTGATTTTAGGTCTTGCGATTCCCCTGCTTTGGCTACTATCGCAAAGCAGGCAACCGAAGCGAAAACCGGGGCGGTCGCATGGTCTACAAAAGACTGGAACGCCAACTGGCAAAACCGGCGAAGTTAATCGCCTGACGGGGCTGGAGAAATCCAGCCCCGTTCTTTTTTTCCAACCTACTGATATACTACGTTGTATGAAGCTTCACTTTTCTGTAGCCAGCAAAAAAGCAACTGCATTTTACTTGTTAGGGCTCGCCTTAAACCACGGGTCTTTTCCGTCTACCACCGCAAAAGAGCGCAAAATGTTTTCCAAAACCAGTAAAAATAAACGGCTTCCACCTTACATCGTGCCTTCCAGTTATCAGTTGTATGGATCACTGAAAGCATCTATTCTGAGTGGTAAGTCCACGCTCCTTGATAGCATTTTTAAAAAAACCTTCAAACAGTTAAACGGTGTTGAAATTCGCGGCGTTACGCGGCACAAAGCAAATGTGCTACAAAAGAGCCTTCGCATTCTCTACGATACATACAGAGAAAAAATCTCTTTGTTTTTCAAGTGCCAAAAGGTACGGCAAGATATCGAATTTCATGTGTATGTGTTACCCGATTTTGGTGAAAGAGCAGAATCTCTCCCCAATGCCATCGTCATTGGGGACGCCTTTCACAAAAAAATTGCCTTTGCGGTGGTTATGGAGGAATTTCTTCACGCGTTATACGGGCGCGGTTTTATAAAAATGGCGGTCTCGCCAAAAACGAAGGATAAAAATCTCTGGGAAGAAGCGGTTGTGGGAACAATTCTCTTCCAACTTCTTGCGTCTATTGGATATGACAAAAACGTGTCGAAATCAATTGTTTTCGGCTGGCAGAGTGGGAAAAGAGAAAAGTTGGTTGAAAAACTCTTAAAAATCCTCAGCGAATAAATACTATTATCCCTTCACATCCCTTCCACGAACTGCTGGACGGCTTCGGCGCTGGGGTTGTGAAGCGGAAGCGACACGTAAAACTGCGAACCCTTGCCCTCGCCTTGCGATTCTACCCACACCTCGCCGCCGTGGGCTTTCACTATTTCTCTGACAATGTAGAGTCCCAAACCGGAACCGTCGGCGCGGAACTTCGTCACCCCCCGCGCGCGGCTGAATTTCTGAAACAGTTTTTGTATCGTATCTTCCGACAATCCGATGCCGGAGTCCCTCACCGCAACCACCACGTTGTCCTTTTTGCGCTCAAGCGAGATTTTTATGAAACCCTCGGGCGTATATTTGAGCGCGTTGTCAATAAGATTGATGAACACCTGCCGGATTTTTCCGTAATCGGCTTTTATCTTCGTTTCTGCGTCGTCAACCGACACCTTAAATTCAATCGCCACATTTTTCCTGTCCGCGGTGAATTTCAGCTCGTCGGCCGCGTCTTTCAGCGCGTTGAATACCTTCACTTCTTCAAACATAAGCTGCATGCGCCCCTGCTCAATGCGCGAGACGTCCAGCAGATCGTTCACGATGAAAATGAGTCGCTGGGCCGACTGGAAAATCTTATCCACCACTCCGCGCACCGTTACCGGCGTCTCGCCGTACGTTCCTTCCAAGATCATGGACGAATACCCCTTAATCGCCGTCAGCGGCGTGCGCAACTGATGCGACGCGATGGAAATGAAATCCGTTTTCAAGTCGTCCAGCTCCTTGAGCCGCGCGTTCGCGATTTGCAGGTCCTTCGTGAGAAGCTCCAGCTGTTCCCTCTGCTTCACCTCTTTGCGCACGCTCCGGATAAGCAGAATCCCGAGCACGATCAAAAACGCCAGCAACCCGCCGTCAATAATCCGCTCCTGCAATGACTGAGCCAACAGCGTTCGTGCAAGCAAGAAAATCCATATCGCAAACGTTAAAAACTCGGTTGCGACAACTCTTACGTCAAAAAGCTGGTACCGGACAATGGCAATGGCAAGAACGGGGACCAAGATAAATGTTGAGTAGGGACCGAGCCAGAAATAATTAAAGTTACCGAATGTGGGAAGAATGAGGTTCGTAGTAGTATTGAAGATCGCAGTAACCGCGGAGGCGAGAAGGATATAACGAAGGCGCACCTCTTCAATCCCGGCTGATACGCGATATTTTTTAAGCAACATCAGAAATGCCGTGATAAGGGTTAAGATAAAATGAGCCCAGTAAAGAAAGTAGAGCGGACCAAACTCAAAACTGCGGCTTCCGATCGCTGGATCAAAAAGCACGTCTTTTATAAGCGTGTTAGTGAAAAAAAGGAGGTAGAAAAAAAGGAGGTTGGGCGAGAGAATAAGCGCAAGAAGCGAAAAACGGATTGTTGCGCGTTCATTGGGAAACACGATTGCGAACATGAAGAATGAGGTGACAATAAAGCTCCCCGTGAAATAAACGAAGTTGCTCCAGAAACGCATTTGGGAAAGATCGTATATAAAAAACATGAATATCCCCAAACTCCATAAACCGATATTGAGTACTGCCAAACCATAAAACAAGTTGATTAAACTTTTTCTATTGCGTGAATAGATAAAAATACCGAAAAGAAGCGAGAGAAAAGAGAGGAGCGGGAGAAAAATCAAACGGAGATCAAGGATCATAATTCGTAATAAGAAGGGTGAAATCCGATGGTGCGCGAATGCGCCTTGATGAGATCCGCGTATGTATCGTCACCGTATGTTATTTTTTCCATCGGAATTTCCGCCGCCGCTATCGTTATGGTTTCCGCAAGGCACGCAAACACGTTCCCTTGCTTCAGGGGAAACTTAAAATGGTAATCAATTGCTGGCGGCGAAACCACCATTCCGCCTTCATAAAACCGGCAATCGCGGCGGGCAGAAATGACACTCTTGGTAATGTTTTTGGGTTGCGATATGTCGTATACAATTGCTCCCTTTTTCAGGTGTTCCGTCTGAATGAGCGCAGCGGGAGAATTTGTGGCAAGTACGACAAAATCCGCGGAAACGAGGGATGCGGGATCGGTTGAAATATCGATTGCGCGGCCTGGAAATTGTTTTGCGAGGGTGGATTTGAGTGCTTCGAGATTTATGAGCGTACGCGACACGAGAAGCAACTCTTGCGCGCCTGCGCGAAGAAGAATCCTGCTCAGGATGCCTCCCACCGAACCAGTGGCGCCGAGTATCGCGATGCGCATACGCCCGAGTTCTTTTCCTGCGCCACTTACGATGCGCGAAATGTTTTCAGCGCTTGCGATGGCGGTAAACGTATTGCCATTCGTTACGGCGGCGTCGGTGATTTCCTCAACATCACCGCCGTTATCGGTAAGCGAAGATGTGTAGGCGCCCAGACCGATTACGACAGCCCCGAGTTTTTCTGCAAAACGCGCCGCCCGAAAAATTTTTTTCTTTGCGCGTGATTTTTGTTCAATCATCTGCGCCGCGGTCATCGGAATCGCGATAATGGCGCCACGGATTTGTTTTCCGTCGCGAATCGTCCGGACGCCGGTAATCATGGAGAGGCGGATCGGCCACGCGAATCCGAGAAACATCCGTGTTATTTTTTCCGGAAATGGCCGCAAAAAAGGAAACGTTGCGATTGCGTCGGATGTATAGCGCGCATGCAAAAGAAAAGCAAAATCAATCTCCGGCTTCTTGCGCGCGGAAAAATACTGAACGAACAAATCATTGAATATTCTGGTGATTGCTTTCATTAAAAATGCGGCTTCGTCGCTGACTCTCCCAGCATACCAAAAACAGGCGCGGGGTACAATGAAAAGGTGTTTTATCCTCATTGATTATTTCGGAAGTCATTACTTGACAAAAGTTGAAGATACAATACCATACGAATGCTTTGTTTTTTGACAACCAAAACCTTGAAAGGAGGTGTGGCAATGCATGAAAGAATCCTGTTCTCACGCCAAAGCGATGGATTGTTTATACTACGGAGAAAACTCGGGACGAATGGGTATCTCTTCTCCCCGGAATTCAACAAAAACAATTTATTGCCCCTTCTCTCCCAATTTGGAAAACATCGCCCACAAGAAGACGGGCAACCCTTTTATGTAGTGAGGGCGGGAGAAAAACTCCAACCGGTTGACGGAGGGTCGCTCATGCCTCATACAGATGACTTTAACTCACCGAGTCGCCCACCAAGACTTGTTGCGCTCCATTGTATCAACCCCAGCACAGGAACAGGTGGTAAAACCCTCATCGCGGACGGCTACACATGGCTTAGGGAGCTTACACCTAAAAAGATTGAACTTCTCAAAAGGTTGTGGCGGTATAAGCGTGGAGATGGGTTTGTTGAACGACCGTTTCTTTCAACCACGCGAATACTTCGTGTAAG
>JACQDT010000006.1 GCA_016200965.1 Candidatus Azambacteria bacterium
TCCTGAAAAAATCCAAATCGCTCCGCCCGCCGCCGTACCGCCAAGCGGCACTGCCTCGCAGAAAAATTGCCTTTTCTTTAAGAAGTTAAAAACGGCGCGCGCAAAATCAAAAAATGTAAAGGCAATTTTTCTGCTTGGCTCTGTTCGAACGAACAGGTCGGCGGGGCTTCGCTTACGGCTCACGGACAAAAATTGGGGGAGTTTAAGGGGGAAAACTTTTGCCCGTGAGCCGAACAAACGAAGCAAGAACACGTTATGGCTTTTTGGAGCGGCGGGCTGAATTTTTAATTTTCCAATACTTTGGATCGGCGCCGGAGCCCGATTCTTCTTTTGCGTTCTTTCGCATAAGTTCCGCGGGGTATTTTCTTCTCACTTGTTCCAATTTAGCCATCACTATTTTTTCAACGTCAAGATGTAGCAATATTGCCATCTCAATGGCGTATATAAATACATCAGCCAACTCTTTTTTAATATCCTCCATTCTTTGAGCATCGCGCTTTGTTTCTTCAATATCTAAGCTTATCCACTGAAAAACTTCCAAAAGCTCTGCCGCTTCAATGGATATGGACTTTGCTAAATCGGAAGGACGGAGTTTATCCCAACCCCGCTCAACAAGAAACCTTTTAATTTCGGATTCAATATTTTTCATAAAATCTCAATTTCATTATATCAGTTTTCTGAAAACTTTGGAATAGAAAAGGCCTCTGTGATTTTCTCTTTGTTAAGATGAATCACAGAGGCCGAAGTTGTTGACGCTCTTATCATTGCTGTTGCTTGATAAGAGCATCGAGTTGTGCCAGGAAATCGTCTGCCGAATCTCCCGGCCGAAAAAACAGGTTGGCTGACACCTCAAGCTCCGAAACGTACCGTTCTGTCTCATGAGAGAGAGTCTTGCGCGCGTCTTTTTCGTCTAGCTGATCGCGAGCTATGAGTCGCGCAAGTTGCGTCCCCAGATCGCATACGCAGTAAACGAGAACGCCGCGAGGAAACAGCCCAACGAGACGAGTATAAATCGTCCCGTGCCTTAGGCCGTCAACGATGAGCGGACCATTCCACTGAATCTGTGGCGAATGCTCGATTGACCATTGCAAAAACCCGTCGTAGCCAAGTTGATCGATGAGTTCTTGTCCAATGCGCTGCAGACTTTCGCGCGTCACTGGCAGGTCGCTTCTGACCAGATGGTCTTTGAGAATCCCGCCGAAAGAAATCAACGGATAGCCGGTATGCTCCGCAATTTTCTTCGCGAGCGTTGACTTACCGCTGCAAATTTTGCCCGCGACATATATCTTGGTATCCAATGTGAGCCTCCTTCAAGCTGTGGCATTGATTGGTTTATCGAGCACCACCCATCCCCGACGGTCTTTCTTGGGGAATGGGAATGGTCGCTCGAAACGAGTTGGCTGAGCGACGTGCATCAAGGTTGCGTACTTGGACGCATGCCGCCTCTGCCAATACTGCGGATCGACATCGGCGCAAAGGGATTCGCTGTAACTGGCTTCAAGTTCTTTGAGTTTCTCTTGGGAAAGATTCCCG
The DNA here is from genome assembly GCA_016200965.1 of Candidatus Azambacteria bacterium. Taxonomy (GTDB): domain Bacteria; phylum Patescibacteriota; class Minisyncoccia; order GWC2-36-17; family WO2-46-25; genus JACQDT01. The sequence goes on from JACQDT010000006.1 coordinate 1,534, forward strand.
AAACTCTCCAGCTTCGCCACAACGAACGACCCTCTGACCAAGCCGCCGCTTTCTTTCATAAGCACTACGTCGCCTTCTTCTATCACTCCAAAGGGGGCGCAGCGCACTTTGCTGAAACGCCCCTCAATAGTTTTCCTCCCTTCCAAGATGAGATCGAGGAAAGGAGGGTTGAAGATGGCCAAGTGTTGTTTTTGTTGTTTTTCCATACGTTTATCCTCCGAAATGCGAGCGAAGCTCGCGCCAGACCTTCTCAACGGCCGACTTTTCTAATTCAGGGATTGTGGCGTTCGGATATTCCCGCCGAATGCTTTCGAAGATTTCCTCAAACGAGAGGTTATCCCGAATACCTTCGACGATTTTCCAAATCGCCCTCCACCCCTTTATCTTAAAGCCGCGTTGAGTTGAAGTCCAGAGATCGATTTCTTTCCGAATCGGATCGCGTCGGCTGACCGTAGGAAGAGCAACGTGCCCGTCGGCAAAATCCAGAAGTTCAGGCGCGATATAGATGTCAGGATTTTCATCCTTAACCCGCACCTTCACCTTAACCTTGCCGACAATCAGCTCTCGCCATTGTCCTTCTTCCACGCGTAAGGCTATGTTTTCCGGCAAGCGAGTTCCGTCGGAGATGAACATTGCCAAGTCGCCACGCCGCCAGTTTTTCGCTTCGATTCCCCTGCGTACAAGAGTTTCCCGCTCAAACTGTGGCGTGTAGTAGTGGGCGACATGCGTCTCCATCGAGACAAGACTCAATCCGTACGACATCGCAATCTCAAACACCCTTTTGCGCTCTTGAAGCGAGGTGGGACGAGTGAGAAGCGGGAAGAGAACGAACGCAACCGTTGCGTAGCGGCCGTAGGACAACTGCATGCTCCGGCGCAGGAAAAGGTCATAGTAATCTACGTACCACGGCGGGTCGAAGAAAACCATGTCGGCGCTGCCAACCAGTTCCTGCGGCAGAGACTCTTCGGCATCGTAGTGAATAAGGTGTACTCGTTCACTATCGACATCTTTCTTGATCGTCCCAAGTGTTGCGTCGCTCTTATCCAGAATGTAAATCTTCGATTCTGGGAGTAGGGCGGAGGCGAACGCTCCGAAAAGTGGCGAGCCAAGAAAAACTACGGATTCTGGTGTCGGTAGTGGGTTGTTGTGGATTAAAAGCTCCGCAACCTTTTCTCGGCCGCTGTGCGTGAACCACCACTCGTAATCGAGACAGTGAGGTAGATGGATCCGCCCCATGATTGCCGATAGCGAAGTGTAGGCTCGATCTAGATTCTCGTTCCAGTCAGTGTAAAGTCTGCGCCATCGGTTCGGAATTGAACCATCCAGCGCATACTCCTCGCCGTCGCGCCGAACAAGATGGTTCGCCTCCATTTCGCCAAGTAGCGATGCAAGTTGGTCCGGGAAAAGCGAGTGGCAACTTTCAAGAAGTTGCTTGAAGGTTTGTGGTGAGCGTTCAAGCGAACGTATCACCGCGTAGTGAGCTAGTGTCTTTTCTGTCTGCGTCATCTGTTACCTCCTGATGTTCACTTCGGTAATGGGAGTTGAGAGTTCCGTCGCACTGAAACGCCGTTGCACTTCTGCAAGCCACGCCTCGAGAGCACGGAATTGGTTCGCTTCCGCTTGCTGGATGTACCGATTCACATTGGCGTTGAAGCCAAAGATGCGAAGCGGCACGATGCGGAGTGGAAAGTTCGAGTGAACGCGTTTCTGGATTTCGTCCAGTAACCTCGCCATCTTGCCCGGCAGGTCATCAGTGTTCATGGTGGTAATGGTGATGTAGCCATACTGATCGAATCCTGCCGCAACGAAACGGCCGAGCAATTCGATCTGCTGGTCAAACAACGCACCGTCTGCGCGGGTGTTGAAAGTAAATGACTCGGCGTCAAATCCCTTCAAGCATCCTACCCGGGCAAATCCGTGAGATTGCGCCATGAACGTGATTTCTGCCTCGCTCAAGTATCGCCACGTGTAATCCGTGCTCAAGTTGTCATCAGCCCAGACGAAGTGGCTCTGCTCGAGACCGAGCTCTTTTCGCGCTTCTAGAAACCACAGCACGTACTCCGGCACTAACTCTGGCTGTCCGCCCGAGAGATCGATGACTTGGGAATTCACTTTCTCGTCGAGCATCATTTGCAGGAGTTGCTTGGGGGTGACCATATCAGAGTGTTTCGGATCTGCCGTAAGTAGACTGAAATCCACGAAGCAGTACCAGCACCGGAAGTCGCACGCCGAAAGTTGAAAGACTTGGGCGAGCAGGACATCCGTGACAGGTAGCCCAAGATACTTACAGGTGGGGAGCGTCGGAAGCGGATTGGTAACCCAGTTCGGGTCCGGTTCAAGGCGGAAGTGATGGATCCTGCCGAAGCCGCCACAGTTGGGCGGGAGCGACAGATCCGTGGCTTGAGCCGAGCCGGGAAATTTCGTCATTCGAATCGCCCTTGCTTGGCGATCGATCGACTTTTTCCGCAAGCGTTCGGCAAGTTTCTGTGAATCGAGCGGCTTTTGCGTACTCATCGTTATTCTCCTATTCTGTTGTGAATGTGTTAAAAATTCCGAGACTATCTCGAAATTCCAGTTTGGATAGTACCATCTTTCTGGTATTATTACAATGCCCGCCGCTCCAAAAAGCCATAACGCGTTCTTGCTTCGTTTGTTCGGCTCGCGGGCAAAAATTGGGGGAGTTTGAGGGGGAAAATTTTTGCCCGCGAGCTGTAAGCGTAACCCCGCCGCCTGCTCGTTCAGAGCAGAGCCAAGCAAAATACTTTTTTCCTTTTTAGAAGAATTTTTGGTGGCGCGCGCAAATCGGAAATAGTAAAGAGTATTTTGCTTGGCGGCGAGCGTTAGCGAGCGGTGGCGGGGCGGCTTCCTTTGTTCAGGATTTTTTGATAAAGTAGGTTCGAGCGCAGTCGTAAAGATACTCAAATTTCCCCCGCGGAGGAAAATAGGAGCGAACTAAGGGAGCGACGTAAGAAACCGAGAGGTTTCTTAAGCTGGGGGTCGGGGGAAATTTGAGCGGGTGGGGGGAATCCTCTTCCCCCGAAATTTTATACGCGCCTCTGGCGCAGGAAAAATTTCTCCTCCAGAGCCCGGGTTTCCAAAATCGTAAAGCAGTTTACGATTTTGAAATACCCTTCGATTCCCACGCTTACCTTAATCACGAAAATTAAAATACCTCTCAGCGAAGAGAGATATTTTAATTCTGGAGCGGGTGGGGGGAATCGAACCCCCGTTACCAGTTTGGAAAACTGGAATAATGACCATTATACGACACCCGCTTGTGGATATGTGATTGGCTTTCAGTATATCCGCTTGGTTGCAAAATGCCAAGAGGTTGATATAATGGAATCGTATTATTAATTTTTTTGATACATATTTTTATGGAATCAGGAAACAAATGGTTGCTTGCGGTGATTTTTCTCGTGATCGGTCTTATCGGCGGCGCGGCGGCAGGATTTTATTCGGGCAATAGCAAAGGAATAACTGCCGGTAAGGCAGAAGGATATGCCCAAGGGAAAGTGGCGGGTGTTGCGGATGGTGTGGCGCAGGAGAAAGCGCGCGTTCAAGCCGAAGCCGCCGCGCAAGTAAAAGCGGCTGCGGAGAAAGCGGCTGCGGAGGCAAATCCGTTCGCGCAGACCTCCGCGAATCCGTTCGCGGGAACGACCAATCCGTTCGATCAGGTCACCGTCAATCCTTTTAAATAATCGGAGTATGAACACCAAAAGGTTATTTATTTTTCTCGCGTTGGGGTTTTTCGCGGCTCCGATCGTTGCGTTTGCGTCCTCGCCGTTTGATATCACGTTTCCGATTCCCGAGTTGGGCAATTGCGCGGATAATGCCGCGTGCAAAGCATATTGCGATGATTCAGCCAATAACAACGCGTGTGTCGCGTTTGCCGAGTTGCACGGAATAAAGATAGATAAAGAAAATGACGTACAGGCGCGCGCCAAACTCATTCGCGAGCAAGGCGGCCCCGGCGGATGCCAGTCAGACGGTGACTGCCGCGCGTATTGCGAGGACCCCGCCCATCAGGATGAGTGTATCGCGTTCGCAGAGGCGCACGGATTTATGTCTAAAGACCAAGCCGAGCGCGCAAAAAGATTCTCGCGCATTGCGCGGGAAGGCGGCCCGGGCGGATGCAAAGGCGAAGAGGAATGCCGCGCGTTCTGCGAAGATCCGGACCATTTCAAAGAATGCGTTGCATTTGCCGAGAAGCAGGGGTTTATTGACCCCGAGGAGGCCCAGCGCATCAAGCGGCTTCCGCCTGTCGGCCCGGGCGGATGTAAGGGAGCGGAGTGTAAAACATACTGCGATGACCCCGCCCATCAGGAGGAATGCATCGCGTTTGCCGAGCAGAACGGCCTTATCGGCAAAGATGAGGCGGAGCGCGCAAAGAAATTCGCGGGTAAGCCGGGTCCCGGCGGATGCCGCGGCGAAGCGTGCAGGACGTATTGCGCTGATCCCGCGCACCATGAAGAGTGCGTTAACTTTGCGATAGAGAACGGCTTCATGTCCAAAGACGAAGGCGAGCGCGCCAAAAAGTTCTCGCGGATTGCCCAGCAAGGTGGCCCGGGCGGATGCAAGGGCGAGGGGTGCAAAGCGTATTGTGAAGACCCCGCTCATCAGGAGGAATGTTTCCAGTTTGCGAAAGAACACAAGCTGGTAAGCGAGGATGAATTGCATATGATGGAACGCGGCAGAGAGCTTTCTAAAAAGGTGAAGGAGGCGGGCGGTCCCGGCGGATGCACATCGGATAAAGAATGCCAGGAGTATTGTAAAAATCCGGAACATGTGGACGAGTGTCTTGCTTTCGCGGTTGAGCACGGCGGATTTAAGAAGGAAGATGCCCAGCGCATGTTGAAAGAATTCGTACGCGGGGCGAATCGTAGTGGGCCGGAAGGGTTTGGCGGCTCGGGAGACGACGCAAAACGATTTGAACAGGAACACCTTGACCGCTTTGAAGAGTTCAGAACGCTTGAAGGGCAGTTCCGCAGGCCGGAAGGAGCATCGTTGGGAGGGTTCATGGAAGGTCCCGGCGGATGCAAGGGTCCCGAAGAATGTATCAAATTCTGCTCTGATCCCGTGCACCGAGATGAGTGCGCGAAGTTCAATCTTTCCATAGGCGTTCCTCCGCCGGGAGAAATGTTTAGACAAGGTGAGCCCGGCTCAGAAGGCGGGTATCAGGGAAAGTTGGAAGGGTTGCGCACATGCGGGCCGCAACCCGGCATGCCCACACCGCAAGGATGCACGGGGCCGGTATGTAAAGAAGGAAGATGGGAATTTATCTGCCCGCAGGGAGAACGCAGAATGCCGCCTTCCCCCGACGGTTCATATCAGCCGGGCGCGCTTCCGCCTTCCGGTGCGGTGCCCTATCTTCCCATTAGCGGAACGGAGAATCGCGAAGGAATCGTATGTACCCAGGAATTTCGTCCGGTATGCGGCGAAAACAAAAGGACATATCCTAACGCATGCTATGCGAAGCGCGATAATGTCGCGATTACCAAAGAAGGTCCGTGCGAGTCGTTTGGCATCACGCCTCCTCAAACAGGAACTTATCCATCGCCGTATCAGCAGCCAATGTATCAAAAAGAGCAAGTTCCCGCCCCTTCAGGAGTTTTCCCCCCGCCTCCTTTTGCGAGCGTGCTCGGATCGTTTCTGAAACTTTTTCTGTTGAAGTAGTCGAGGTATAACAAAAACTCCGCGTAAGGCGGAGTTTTTGGTTATTCATAGCGTATCTCTATTTTGTCTTTATCTTGCATCACGTAGTTTCCGAATTCCGCATTTTCTTTTCCATTCACGAGCATTTTCACCGTCTTATTGTCTTTGGCGCACGAATCAAGTATCTTTTTTCACGAGGCCGGAAAATTCAAGATGGATCTCGCCGGACGCGTCGTGGGTATGGATGGGATTATGCGTCACGCCGATGCCGATATTTGTCGGGATTTCCTGCTCTTTCCCTTCAATGAAAATGGCAAGATGCGGATGCCAATGGATGCCGTTTTTGGAAATGATATCTTCCTCCGCCGTGCGCGGCGCGTGAGATGCGTACCACCACAGGCCAGCGATGCCGCCCGCAATGACCAGCGCGAATGCCACTACGCCGCCGATTTTTCTAAATGCGCGTTTTTTTTCGCGTCCTGATCTTTCTTGTTCTTTGCGCGCGTATTTTTGTTCCCTCCGTTCCTTTTTTGAAAGTTGCACATCCATTTCAAAATCATACCAAGGTGCTCACATGGCGTCAATTCAAGGCGGGGTTTTCACTTGTCGCAATTACTGAACGCAGTGCGAACCTACTTTGCCTGCCCGCCAAAGCCCGAAGGGCGACGGAGGGAACGGAACTGACCCGCCCCGCGGCTCCGCCTGCCTGACGGCGGCGCAAAGCAAAACATTTTTCTCTTTTTTCAATTTTGGCGCGCGACCCTTTTTCTTCTAAAAGGAATTGAAAAATGTTTTGCTTTGCTTCTCTTGACGGAGCAAGAGAGCGGAGCCGCTCCCACCCCAGCCGCGCCTTCGGCGCGGTGAGCAGGCGGGCAAAAATTCCTTCCCCCCAACCCCCTTCCTTTTTGCCCGCCTGCTGGAGGAAATGCTTTGTGATGGTGCGGTTTACATCAGTATAACAAAATTGAACTGATTCAACTACGGACATCCGGTAAATCTTTTTTATCATGCGCTAAAATCTTAATATATTTCTTGATCCTCTTGTCGTTATAAATCTTAACGGGCTGTTGTATTTCAAAAAAAGCCTTTTTGCGCCCAAGTTTGTCTAAGTAAGAATTCAAAAAGTCACCAATACGGTTTATCTGTCCTAAAATTATATCCTCTTTTTCTTTGTACTCTCCTATTAAATTTGTTTCTTTGATTACCGACAATAAATCTCTAATAATAGATATCTTAATATATAAAATCGCAAGCCGATCTATAATCATTCCAGGACTCTCGCTATAGAATTGTGCTCGAGAATTAAGCGGAACAACTCGTATCTGATTTTTGATTTCAGTATCAATATCTTTAATTAGATTATTCCTAATCTGATTATTTTTATCTATTTCCTGTTTAACGGCAGCAACGTGTTTCGGCCCAAGTTCAACCATTCTTGCCGAATCTTCAAGTCTCCACAGCTTTTGGTTTGTTTCCATATTTAACCTTATAAGATGGCTCAATCGATCTTCGGATTTAAATATGATAGACGGGTTATTAAGAAAATCTAAAAAAATTTCTGATATTGTTTCAAAATTAAACATATTACTAATTATTAGAGTTTTCTACAAAACTCACATTAGAAAATTTCTTAAGAGAATAATCAAAAACAGCTTTATTTTTATAATAGGAATTCGGAAACAATCTAACCCGCTTTCCAAGCAGTGTGGCAGCTATGGCCATATGCAATCTATCAGTATTTATTTGTTCGTACTTTTGTAGAAAATCAATCAACTCTTTAAGAGGTTTTGTGGCATACCCGTTATAAGATAGATCGTTATTCGATACTGGTAGTCTGTGCAATATTGATTCTTTATCTGACCGAAAAGCATTAAGAACACCTTTCCCGGAAAGTGCCAGAGGAAATTTGTTATAAAACGCACAATCGTGCCATAAGTATACCTCGCCATGGGTGAGCCTATTTTCTAAAAATTCTGCAGAAACTTTTTCACGACAAAAAACCATTAACTTGCTTGAAATATTATTCAAAACTTCAATCTGCTTTTCGCCAAATATTGTATGTGGAAGAATAATTATCTCATCATATAAAGCCGGCTTCTTTTCCAGAAATTCTCTGATATCAGAATAATAATCAACAAGATTTCCGCCACCATCTATAAGTAAAATATCGTTATATTTGGGAGAGGAGGTATCCACATATTGTTCTGAGATGTTAAGTGATGAAAGTAATATTTTTGTCCCATGCCAGATAAGAGAGTCGCCATAGTTGCCGGGAAATCGAAAGAAGTCAACTGATTGATCTCTGTAACTTTCTAAAAATTTTTTCATATTTAACTCTTCATATTTATGTTTGACTTATTTTTTTAACCTACATAAAAAGATTTTTGGGCGAAGATAGGCATTTACCGAGGTTAGAAATTTTAACTCCAATGTCTTCACGATTTTGAATCGCGATTTTAAGATGATTTTTTTCAGCATTTCATGCTTACTTGTGTAAACAGCCAGTCTGCCCTGGGGGTTTAGAGTTTTTTGGCAGTACCCAATAAAACACCGATAAAGTTTTTCCAAATCTTCGTTTTTTGAAATAGACATGCCGAATGGTAAATCGGAAGTAATAACATCAAACTTGCCCAAATCGGGCTCGTCAAAAATATCTTTCTCTTTTAGTTGTATCTTTCTAATTAACCCCGCTTTCTTTATATTTTGATAAGCTAACGAAACAATCTTCTTATTGTTATCAAAGCCAACCAACTGTTTTAAGTTCGGATAATATCGACCAGCCTCAATCAGTAATGTTGCGCTACCTGAAAAAATATTTAAATAGGAAGCGGCGTACTCTAAATCGCATAAAGAGTTCACCGCGTACGCAATTGTTGGATCCATCGCGCCACTCATATGTTTTGTCTTATAGTTTCTGAAAGACAGCTGCCTTGGCGTAATTTCAGCACCGACCTCCCAAGTTTTTTCAGTTTTTATAATGTGTATTTTTAAATCGGCTTCTTCTGTCTCTATAAGTTTATAGGTGTTTTTAATATATTCAGCGATACTGCGAATTGTCGGAGAATCTGCTCCGGCGCAGAATATTTTAAAGGTTTTGAATTTAGTGTCCTGGCCTTCAAGAATCATGCTCACAATACCACCTAAAAGAGATTTATGATTCGAAATATAACGGGGATTATATTTCAAGTCTTGCACAATGATGTATGCTCTCAAGACGCTCCTAAGGCTTGCAAATTTTGTAAAATCTTCCACGAAGTTGAAATACACGAAATCTCCGTAAAGCGGTTCTCTCTTTTCTCTAACAATATGGAGATTTGGATATTGGCTTATTTCATTGAAAACAACCTCTCTTAAGCCGGTTATAAACGCTAATTTAATTTCTAGTTTTGGTTTATTCATATATTAATTTTGATTTGATTGAAAACTTCGTTGACGGTTATCCTCTCCATGCAAAATTCCTCACAGCAATCTATTTCCTCTTGCCTTGTGTCGTGGCTACAAAGTTTATGTCTATTTTGATCATAAATTGGGAAGGCATTCTCTGACATATGGATATATTTAGGATGAGTGGCTCCAAAGATGATAAACGCCTTCTTTTTAATTAAAGCTTTGCGCAATTATTCCAGGACCGGAATCATTCCCGACAAAAAACTTACAATGTCTGATTAGGGATAGCATCTCGTTGAGAGAATAATGATTCTTGAGGACAACGCATTTACTTTTATATTCCTTTTCTAAGAGCTTCGCTAGCTCGCTAAACTTTTTATAGCCCCAGCTTCTCTTTTTTTCCTCCCACGAACTTGTAAAAGGGGCGATGAGAATATATTCGCCGTCAATAATATTTCCCCAGTCACTCTTCAGTATTGGAATATCCTTTAAAATAACATCGCCAAAACCGATCGACTCCATATAACCTTGTATATATGTTTTTTGGTTGTCGCTAAGTTCATAAATCAGCTTTATCATTATGTCGCAATCAATCTCTCCGGAGATAATTTGGCTGTATTTATACACCTTGTTGTAAATCTTAAATATTGATTCAACGTCTTTAATATCTGTAGCTAAACATATGCGGCCAACGTATTTTGATAAAAATCTTGCAACCGGCTCGGTCATTATCACATCCCCCAAATTTCTGTTGCGAACTAAGCAAACCAATTTAATTTCTCCGCTTTCTATCTTCTTCCTAAAATATTTCCTGTACCATAGCAGTAATGTAGCATCGTAAATAATTCTGTCCTTTGGCACCATTGTTCCCCAAAATGTCCTGTGTTCAGAAAACCATCGCTTACTGATTTCATTAAGATTATCTTTAAAATCAGAAACATATTTCCGATGGTTCTTATTCTTTCCAACCAAAGGGCATTGCTGTCGGAGGTTGAATCTTTTTCAAATGATCCTAGTTTCTCCCATTTCTTATATATAGCTTCTGGACTATCTCTAAATTCGAAATGCAGGATTTTAGCCTCGTTTCTCGAAACAATAAACGGGTTACGGGTATATCCTCTAAAAAATTCAGGACCGTTTTCCGTCTTTGCATAATGACCGCCCACGACATATTCAATATTCTTATGATTTTTTACTAGGGCTTTCCTAAAGTGACCATACTCCTGCCATTCTTTTTCTGGCCACGGATAATAATATTTCATCGTGTCTATAGCATTTGCCGGAGAACAGGTATAGTCAGAGAGGGTAAGATCAAATAGTGCATTTGCCCAACCGATGGTCGCATAAGGAATACGATTATCGTCCAAGCGAGAAATAAAACCATGTATATTTTTATCTCTTATTGCTAGAAATTCATCGGCATCTAGAAAAATAAACCAATCAATCTTGAAATTCGAATTGGCATAATCAAGGAGTCTATTGATAATTTTTGCGTGGTCGAAGGCGGGATCGTTTTCTTCAATCAGAATAACTTTTGGATTGTCTTTGTATAAATTCAAAATTTTATTTGTGGCGTCTGTCGAGCAATGGTTCGTAATAAATATGTAATCAAAACCAAGATCAAGATGATATTGAATGTTCAAATCAATATACGACTCCTCATCTCTAACAGACATTAAAATCGCTACGGCACTATTTGTTTCTTTATGACCGCTTATCATTTCTATATTTTTGACTTGTTTTCTCATATAAAATCTCATCTAGTATATGTTTGAATCTATAAAATGCTGGATGGGTCGAGTAAGTGGCGTGAAATAATGTTACGCCGTCTAAGTTTTCAATATCGGGGTTTGAAGTTTCACTGATTTGCATATATTTCTCCTTTGGAAAAATAAACAGTTCTTCTTTTACTAAATATTTTGTAAGCGCGACTGCTAATGCGCCTTGTTCATCATGATGGGTCTGTTCTTTATCTTTTACATTTTCTTGCCACCAGCCCAATTCTTTAACCAAATCTTCTGAAATATCACTTCCAGCTTTTTGTATAAATAATCCAGCGTTTACAAAGGGTGTATCTGAATTAGCTTTTCTATGCATTGCACCGTGTTGGTAGGACTGACCGCAAAATTCATCTAAAATGGCAAATTTTAATATAGTGTTAGACAGAAACGCGTCGATTTCTTCGGGGTAATTTAATAAAAATACATCGGAATCTATATAAAGCTCATCTTGTCTAATATCCAATCTTGGTGAAGGGCACCACTTCCGCCATGTTGCCTTAGAAGTAACACAAAACCGTGAATCCGGTTTTAATGGGAACCTCCTAACATCTATTCCCGTCTTTAAGTGTTTTGAAACAAAACTGGGATTGTCTGTATAAACTATATACTGATGGTTGTTATCGAACTGCTTTTTAAAAGAAAAAATACTGTAACGAAGCAGTTCAATATTTTTTAATACATGCTCTCCCCAAATTGACCATCGAAAAATCATACGAATTTAATTTTTACAAGAAATTCCTTAATGGTTTTTACGTAATCAAAGGCAGAGAGACTTTTCGCGTTGGATTTTTTCATATTTTGTTTTTCTTCTTTAGTTAATTTTGAAGCTTTAAGAATTCCTTCTGCAAAATTACTTTTATCGTATGGATTAACCCAAACACACTCATCACTGGTATAAATATCCTTCACGCCATCGACATTGCTACCGACAATCACATAATTCATGTCGGTAGAAAATAATTTGGCCTCAATTGCGGTATGCGGGATTGGATCCATGGTAGAAGGAATGCAAACAATATCGGTATTTTGAATACGAAGGACGGTCTGCCAAATTTCCGGATTGAAATCATTTATAACAACTGTTCTCGGAGTTTCTTCTGTAATTTGTTTTAGGAGCTGAAAGTAATCATCTTCTCCCGAATTGTTTGGGGCTTGAATGATCATATAGTGGTTGGGTAAAGAATTGACAACTTCTCGCCATGCTTCCAGTAATTCCTTCAAACCTTTAGCGACAGAAGCCCTGCCCCAACTAAAAATGATTTTTGAATCCGGATTGATATTAATACCAAATCTATTAAGTTCAGCTATATCAAGTTTTTTATCAAGAAATCTTTTATAGCGTCCGAAATAAAGACCATTTATCAGATAATCGTTTTTATTAAAAGAAAGGTCGTAATCATTTGTTAGATGTCGGGCAAAATTCCTACCTATTGCGAGAACAGTGGATTGGAAGTCATTTTCAATTACTCGAAAAGTCTCTTTTTCAAGTTCTATTCTTTTTTGCCGCCACTCCTCATCTCCAAATTTGTGATTTAAGCCGTTACTGCGGGGCATATAGAAACATCTTAGCTTTTTACCGAAGATCTGCTGTTTGAATTTATGAAAGAGCAAAAATGGCGTATCGTGTAGCATTAAAACATTATCGTCCTTCTCTTTCAAAACCATGCTCAGAGCTGTAGCCAAAGAAGCGCACGCATATTCCCATTGAGAAAAGCTCCGCCACATATCAAATTCATTTAAACCGATTGTCCCGTTGCATAAAGGTATAAGATTGCCGCCCGTCTTTTTTGCGAGCTCTAAACTATTTTGGTAACGCTCTTTATTAAACACATCTCCTTTCGGATCCGCGGAAACATAAGCCAAACTAATTTTGATTTTCTCAGAATTAGTTAGCTCATTTAAGGATGCGATGGTGTCTTGCATGGTCGTGCCAATGCCGCAATAGTAAGTGCTGATGCCATCGTATGAAGCAATGATTAAATGTTTTTCCATATTTATTGCTCAACAGTTATAGAATCTCCAACTTCAGCGTTAAGAATTTGTTCAGCAGACGCCAAATTGGCAGCAATTTCGAGAGTATCATTACTGCCTTTGTAACAAAGCAGTTCTCTCTTAGAAACGTCGCTAAAGGTATTAGAAACCTTTATTAAATGAAGTGTGTTATTAACATTAATCTTTAAAAGGTCAGTCTTTTTAAATTCATCCCTGAAAGATATATTGGTCTTGATGTTGCCGAAGCCATCTATATAGGTAATGACTGACAGGCCGCTGTTTAGAGGGGAAATCAAAACAAGTTTTTCTTTGTCAATCGGCTGAACTATATCAAAATTACCTCTGGCAATTTCTATGGCGGCGGGAGTAAATAAATCCCTTCCGTGAAAGGTAGTTGACCTTATAGACCTAAATTCTTCTTTTATAGCACATGACTTGTAAGAAATTTTTGGGTCAGTTAAGATGTAGTGAAATAGACCATTATTAGGGCCTATGAACCTATAGTTTCCTGTATCTATGAAAATTGGTTCTCGTTTACTCCCGACACCCGGGTCAACCACGCAAATAAATATAGTCTGTTCGGGAAAATATCTGTAAATTTTATCTATCACAAAGGCCCCGCTCAATATCGAAAATTGTTTGATGCTATGATCAACGTCAATAATTTGAGCGTCAGAAAACTCTTTCAAAATTAAAGCTTTCATCGAGGCGACGGAAAAATCAAATCCGAAATCTGTTATCATCGCAAATACCCGACGATTAATTTTTTTATTTTGTTTCATAATTCTCTACCATGTTTTCATAATCTTTAAATGGTGGTAGTTTCTCTAAATCACTCCTACATTCACTAATAAAAAACTTATACTTCCACATGACTTCTTTCTTCTTTTCCTCGTCCGAAATTAACATGTAATATGGCAGGTTTTCCATTTGGTCTATTAGTTTGATTATGAGCGCATCTTTTCCAGCTCTTTTTAAGTTTGAGATTAGATTGCGCCAACGCTCTTTGTAATCTTTTATATTTCGGTCAAACGTGCAGACCGCAACTAACATCGCAACTTTTTCTCCGAATTCATTTTTTATTTCTTCAAGTTTGCAATCCGTGTCCTCAATTAAATCATGGAGGAAACCAGCAATCACAACTTCTTTTGCTTCTTTTTGTTCCATTAACTTCAATCCTACTCTGATGCTGTGAAGAATAAGCGGCTTTTCGTTATAGCAATGTTCTTTGATTTTTTGAATCAGAAAAACAATAGCAGTTTCAAATTCTTTTTGTATGTGCGGTGAATATGTAATTTCTTTTTTCATAAAAATCCTATTTTTTACTCTCCAAAAACTTAGCAACATCCGACCTCCGGTATCTCCGCTGACTACTCGGCGTTGGCCGGAAAGACTTCAAAATTCCTTTGGTGTCCCACCGCCGCAAGGTCATTGTGGAAACGCCAAGAAGTTTGGCGATTTCCGTGATAGATAGTAATTCTGGTAATTTTTCTTCTTTGGTCATGATAGATTGCTTTCAAAGCTTTACATTGTTATACTAAACTGTAAGAATACCTCGCGTTGTTCACACTTTAGCATTCTTGCGATAAAGTGGGAACAATATGAAGATTCACAAATCTACACGGCTTCTTCCAGCCCAACGGAAGGAAATAGCCGCCAGGTACTTTCAAAAAGGGGTTCGCATAGCTACGCTGTCCCGTGACTACCGGGTCAGTCGTAACAGCATCTACAACATACTCAATCGTGCCCGTAGCAATGACTTTAGCATCCATCCAAGCACGAACAAGCGGTACCGGTGCTTGGCATACGGGCTGAAGCGTCTGGCTAAGGTGGAAGCGGAGCTGGAACGCAGACTCAAGCTTCAAGCCAAACGCTACAACAAGAGCTACCCGGGAGCAATGCTCCACTCGGATACCGCTCTGCTGCCCATCCTTGACGGAGAGACGGCCCTTGCCAAGCGAGAGACGCTCTACGTAGCGATTGATGACTTTTCAAGAGAGCTGTATGCGGCTATCACCCCGGATCGTACCCAGTATGCCTCGGCTTCATTTCTGAAGCAGGTTCTCGAGGAATGCCCTTACACCATTGAGTGGTACACTGATAACGGGACAGAGTACAAGGGCAATCCCAAAGAGCACGAATTCATGAAGCTGTGCGCCGAGCATGGTATCAAACAGTCCCATACGAGGCCCAAGACACCCAGAACGAACGGCAAGGCAGAACGAGTGATCAAGACCTTGAAGCAGATGTGGCATGAGAAGACCCGCTTCAAAAGCAGAGCGCACCGCAAGCAGGAATTGGTAAGGTTCGTAAACTACTACAACACCGTCAAGCCACACAAAGGAATCAACAACCTAACACCCATGGAACAATTAATTAACTACTTTTATCCACAAAAACTGTGAACAACGCGGTTAAATCTTACAGCTTATCACTACCAAAACAGACCTCCAGCGAAGGAAGTCCGATTTTGGGCGAAAGGGAAACAATTGGATCGAACCCTTGCGCGAATGGATTTTAACCGCTCACCACGCGGAAAAACTGGCTTCGTCCAACGAATTTGATGAAATCAAATCGTTGGTGGAAAAAATTGGAACGAACCGCCGCCTGTTTGCCAAACGAGTCCTCGTCGGGCTTCGCCCGCCGTTTGATTTAATCGCCAAACGGAAGGCTTTTTGCGAAGCGAGACCCGCCGAAGGCGGGGCGAGCGAGCAATCATCTCGTCCTGAAAAATCGTTAAGTTTTGATTGGTCGGGGCACCCGGATTCGAACCGGGATTAAATCCTCCCAAAGGACTCGTGCTAGCCGTTGCACTATGCCCCGATAAAAACTTTGCGAAGAGCATCCGCTTTGTGGATAATAATGCATTACGTTTCCATTCGCAAGGAACGGTGAAAATATGGTATACTGCGCCATATGAGTTTTCTTGATAAATTGAATTTGGCGAAGCAATGCAAGGAGGAATTCAACGTGCCGGTGCGCAAGTGCCCCATTTTCCTTTTTGTGCTCATGGGAGTCATTGTCATCACTTCTGTCCTCACTTCGTATGTGGTCGCCATTAATTACAGTTCCGACCCGGAAATTGGAGCGCTGACCTCGCTTGTTACTGCAGGGATCATTTTGGTGCTTGGCTATATTATCATTCAAAGCTTCACACGGGTGGTAGAAGTGGATCGGCTGAAATCACAATTTTTAAACATCATTTCGCATCAATTGCTTACGCCGCTCACGTCGCTGAAGTGGTCGGTGAATATGATGGAAAGCGAAACGATCAAGCCGGACAAGGAAAAGCTGGAGGAAGTATTTGAGATGATCAAAGAAAATAGCAACAAGATGATCCACATCGTCAATTCGCTCATTGATGTGTCGCGCATAGAGTCGGGGAAGGTGCGCATTACTCCGCAGGCGATGGATATCGCGAAGGTCGTCCGGGAGGCAATCGTGTTGCGTAAAGGCGATCTTGAATCGCGGGGGCATACGATGGAATTCAAGGAAGAACGCAATGTGCCGCAGGTGTACGGCGATCCGGTGAGGATGAGGACGGCGATAGAGAGCTTGATTGATAACGCCATAAAATACAGCACACCGCATTCCGTCATTTTTGTTGCGTTGTGGAAGGAAGGGGACAGCGTGTTGTTTGAAATCAAAGATACGGGGGTGGGGATACCGAAAAAGGAGCACAAACATGTGTTCGGCAAGTTTTTCCGGTCCGCAAAGGACATATCATTGCAAACAAAAGGTCTGGGGGTTGGTTTATTTTTAGTGAAATTTATTATTGAGGCCTCAGGAGGAAAAGTTGATTTTGAATCGCAGGAAGGCGTCGGTTCAAAATTCTGGTTTTCTCTTCCGGTGTACAAAACATAAATATATGACAAAGGTCTTATTCATAGAAGATGAGACGACTTTGCAGAAAACGCTCAGCGAGATTTTAAAGAGCTCCGGGTTCTCGGTCCAAAACGCGTACGACGGTGAAGCCGGGCTTGCGCTTGCCAAAAAGAGCCGCCCAAACATCATCTTACTCGATCTTATCCTGCCGAAAATGGACGGATTTGCTGTGCTCGCCGAACTGAAAAAGGACGAGCAGTTGAAAGATACGCCCGTCATCGTGCTGACCAATCTTGAAGCGGTGGAGGATGTGGAAAAGGTGATCGCGTTGGGGGCGACCACGTATCTGGTCAAGGCGAACTACGACCTTCCCGAAATTGTCGCGAAAATAAAAGAAATTCTCGGAAAATAACCATTTTGCAAGATGAGAGTGGAACCGCAACAACTGATCGCGTTTCTGCTTGACGCTGGCCTCGCAAAGAAGGAGCAACTTGACGTCGCCCAGAAGGAAGCCGATCGTTCCGGCGCAAAATTGGAAACGGTGCTTATCGGCAAAAAGATCGTTTCCGAAGAACAGGTGATCAAACTCAAAGCGTATATTCTCGGCATTCCATTCGTCAATTTAGAGAAAGACACTATTTTATTGGAAACACTCCAAATCATTCCCGAGCCCATCGCGAAAAAATACAGCATTGTCGCGTTCCGGAAGCACGGTTTGGATCTGGAGGTCGCCATGACCGACCCGGAAGACATTCAAACGATAGAATTTATCCGCAAGAAAGCGAACCTGAACATCCTGCCGCGCCTTACCAATTCCGCAAGCATCGCCGCGGTGCTCAAACAGTATCAGCAAAGCATGGAGGAAGAATTCAGCGAGCTGTTTGGAGCGCAAAAAGAAGCCGGTGAAGAAGCGAAAGAACTTGATTCGCTTGAAGGTAAAATCGTGAGTGTTCCCGCGCAAGAGGAAGAAGGCGGGCAACCCAAGGCGGCTGAGCTCGCCAAAGCCGCGGAAGACCTCCCCGTGATCAAAATCGTGGATTCTCTCTTTCATCACGCGATTATTCAAAGCGCGTCCGACATTCACATAGAACCGACGGAAAAAGAAGTGATCGTGCGATACCGCATAGACGGCATTTTGCACGACGCGATGACCCTGCCCAAAAAGCTTCAGCAGGGCATTGTGGCGCGGATAAAAGTGCTTTCCAATTTACGCCTTGATGAGCACCGTTTGCCGCAAGACGGCCGCTTTAAGCTGGAAGCGACGGAATTCAAGATTTCATTCCGCGTATCCATCATTCCCGTGTACGACGGTGAAAAAATCGTGATGCGCTTGTTGCGCGAAGAAGGTCACACGAATAATCTCGAGGGGCTGGGTATTCACGGCGAGACGCTTGAGCGGGTGATGCGGGCCATACATAAACCAAGCGGAATGTTTCTGGCGACGGGTCCCACCGGGTCCGGCAAAACCACAACGCTCTACACCGCGCTTGAAATTGTGAATACGCCGGAAGTGAATATTTCTACTGTTGAAGATCCGATTGAATACCGCATGCCGCGGGTAAATCAAACGCAGGTGAAGCCGCAGATCGGGCTGACGTTCGCGGCCGGTCTGCGCTCACTTCTTCGCCAAGATCCCAACGTGCTTATGGTCGGAGAAATTCGCGATATTGAGACAGCGTCGCTTGCCGTAAACGCCGCGCTTACCGGTCATCTGGTTTTTTCCACGCTGCATACCAATTCCGCCGCGGGCGCCCTCCCGCGCCTTATTGACATGCAGGTGGAGCCGTTTCTCATCGCGTCCACTGTCAACGCCATTTTAGCCCAACGGCTTGTGCGTAAGTTGTGTCCCGAAAAAGAAAAATACACGCTCACCAAAGATCAGATAAAAAACCTTGGTCAGGTTTTTAACCTTGATGAGATTCTCAAGAAGATGAAAGAGGAAAAAGCGGTCGCGCCGTCGGCGACGTGGGACACCATCGCCTTTTTCAAACCGAAAGCGTCCAAAGAAAGTCCGTCGGGATACAAAGGCCGTGTAGGTATCTACGAGGTGATCGAGGTATCCGAAAAAGTAAGAGATCTCATTTTAAAAAAAGCGCCGTTCACGGATATTGAGAAAACTGCGCGCGCGGAAGGGATGATGACCATGACGGAAGACAGTTTTGTGAAGGCGGCGCAGGGATATACGTCCATTGAGGAAATAATAAGGGTCACCAAGGAATAACATTTAACAACTGACATTTAACATTTGACTGTCAAAGGTCACTTGTCAAATGTCAAATGTAGTCAATGCCCACATTCACGTATACGGCAAAATCAATAGACGGGAAGGTACAGTCAGGGACTAAAGACGCGAACAACCGCGAGGAATTAGCGCATGTACTCAGAGGACAAGGGTATTTGCTTACCACGGTACAGGAGGAAGTGGAAGGAAGCGCAGTGGGAAAATTATTTGAACGAATGCGGGGATTCAAAGGCGTCGCGCTCGTGGATAAAATCATGTTTACCCGCAACCTTGCGGTGATGATCGGCGCCGGCCTCGCGTTGAACCGCGCGTTATCGGTGCTTCAAGAACAGGTAGAGAACAATACATTCAAAGTGATGATCGGAGATATAGCTCATGGTGTGCAGGGAGGGAGGCCATTTTCCGAATGCATTGAAAAGCATCCCTCCGCGTTTTCAGAACTCTATGTGAATATGGTGCGTATCGGAGAAACCGCGGGGAATTTGGAGCAGGTGCTGAATGGACTTGCGGATCAAATGAAAAAAGATCACGATATTATTTCGCGCGTGAAAGGCGCGCTCATGTACCCCGCGGTAATTTTTGTGGTGATGCTTATCGTGGGGTATTTGATGATGGTACTCGTGGTGCCTAAACTCGCCGACACGTTCCGCGATATCGGGGCGGAACTTCCCGCGTCAACGAAGTTTTTGATTTTACTTTCCGACATCATGCTGAATTACTGGTATGTGGCGATTGCGGGGGTGATCGGTTGTGTATGGGGACTTCGTTTCGCGTTGAAAACCGAAGGAGGAAAACGCGGATTTGACGCCGTGGTGCTGAAAATGCCGGTCATCAAGGGTCTTTCAAAGAAAATGAATTCGGCGCGCATGTGCCGTACACTCGGCATTTTAGTTGACTCCGGCGTGCCCATTGTCAAAGCGCTTGATATTTTATCCCACACGCTTTCCAACCATTTTTTTTCCGAATCGCTTTCTCGCGCATCAGCGGAGATACAAAAGGGAAAGTCGTTGTATGAATCGCTGAAGTCCTACCGCACGCTGTATCCGCCGCTGGTCACGCAAATGATCGCGGTCGGCGAAGAAACGGGAAGTTTGACGAAGGTACTGTCAAAGCTCGCCGATTTTTACGAGGACGAGGTAAACAACGCCACGAAAAATCTCTCCACCATTATTGAACCGGTGATGATGGTGATTATCGGCGCCGGCGTTGGTTTTTTCGCGCTCTCCATGATCACGCCGATGTACTCGGTGCTGGATAATATATAACGTGAAACTTGAAACCTAAAGCATGAAACATAAAACAGAAAATAAAAAAACGCTTCACGCTTCACGCTTCACGCTTCATGAGAAGGGTTTCACTCTCGTAGAGTTGCTGGTTTCAATCGCTGTGGTGGCGACGATAAGCGCGTCGCTTTTTGTCGGATACGGCACCGCTTCGCGTAATTTTGATCTCAAGACTAACGCGTTTAAATCGCTTGACGTGTTGAATCTCGCGCGCACGCGGACGGCCGCGTCTTTAGGGGCTTCAAGCTACGGCGTTCATTTTGAACAGACGCAGTATGTCCTTTTCAAAGGCATAACGTACACCGTCGGAGATCCCAACAATATTGTGTATGCGCTTTCCCCGACGGTGGAAATCGCGAACATATCGCTTGCGGGAGGAGGAGTTGATGCGGTATTTGATCGCATCACGGGGAAGACACCGCAGTCAGGCACGTTTCAGATGCGTTTGGTAAGCGATACTTCCAAATTAAGGACGATTCAAATTCTCGCCTCGGGCAGGTCGGATATTACGGAAAGTGCGCTCGATCCCTCGGGTACGCGTTTGTTCGACACGAGGCATGTGCATTTCACGTATGGACAGAGTATCGCATCGGTGGCAAATCTAGTACTTACTTTTCCTAATGACTCCGTAACGCAGAACGTTACTTTTTCCACATACTACAGCGGCGGCGTGTTTGATTGGTCGGGGACGGTCACCGTGAACGGGTCCGCGCAGGTATTGCGCGTGCATACGCACGCCACAAGCGGCTCGTCCGCTGATTTTTCCGTGACGCGCGATTTGCGGTATAATAATAAAGCGCTCAACATTTCTTTGGATACGGTGAGCATGGTGAATTATGCAGCCGACGGAACAGTAAGCGCCGGTCCCATATGGATATCCAATCTGCAAGCACAATGAGACATGTTTTTCAAAAAGGAATCGGGTTGATTGAAATCGTCATCGCGATCTTCGTGATTTCCGTATCCCTTTTTGCCGTGATACAGCTTTCGGTGTTTGCGCTTAAAGCCACGGCTGATCGCAACGACAAAGCAAAGGCGGTGGTGTTCGCCCAAGAGGGCATGGAAGCGGTACGCAACATACGCGACGGGAGCTGGACGAACAACATCGCGACGCTCACGTTCGGAGCGACGTATTATCTTACCGTTTCGGGAAGCCAGTGGGCGCTCACGCAGACCAATCCCGGGGCGCTTGACGGAAAATTTACGCGTACCATCATGATCGCCAATGTGTCCCGCGATATCAACAGCAATATTGTCAGCGCGGGAGGCACCGATGACGCATCCACGAAAAAGGTTACGGTCACCGTGTCGTGGAGCACGCCGGCAAAGAGCGTTCAGCTGGTCGCGTACCTTATGAATATTTTGAAAAATTAGTGGTATACCAATGATTTCAATGCAACCGCCGAGGGTTTCCCAAAGAAAAACGTCGCGAGGCCGAAGCGGGCAGGGCGCCCTCTGTCCCCGTCCTCTTGTTCAATCCGCCGGCCGCTCCAGCGGCGGCCTTGCTTGTCTCCGCAACGGCGAGGTTTTGGCAACGCTTCGCGCATTATACCAAAACCACCCAGCTCGCCTGCTCCGAAGATTTCACAAGAGGACGGGGACAGAGGGCGAGCGAAGGCTGACGCCGAGCATTGATTTTCTCGCTGGGAAAATCAATGCGTCTTTTCGTGGGAAACTCTCGGCGGTTGTGAAGAGCAGAGGTTTCACGCTTATTGAAACATTGGTGTATGTCGCGCTCGTAAGTATTGTCGGGGGCGCGCTTACCCTTTTTCTGATTAACAACATGCACGCGTATAGCAAAGTAGAGGCGCGCCAGAATGTGTTTAATAATGTAAACGATGTGCTTAAACTGATCGCCGACGAAGTGAAATACGCGACAGGCATATATACCCCCACCAGCGCATTTGATTCCGACAGCGGCCAGCTTTCTTTAGAAACCGCGCTGAATGCGCCGGCGGGGGAAAACACGACCTACGTGGATTTTTACATTGATAACGGGAGGATATATGAAAAGCGCGAAGGCCAAAGTTCCTCTGCTTTGACGTCCGAACGGGTGTTCGTGGAGCGATTGCGGTTTGGGCAAAAGACCGCGACCACTACACTGGATTCCATTTCTACCGATGTTCAAGCGCGAATTAACACCGCGAGCGTAAAGTCGGAAGATCAGGCGCGCGTCGCGCTGACATCCAGCGCTTCATTAAGGGGTGCGTATTAAAATGTATAACAAAAGACATACACAGTACAATAAAGGTTTTGCGGCAATGGTCTCCGTGCTCGCCATTATGGCGCTCGGGCTTATTTTGGGGTCGGGGTTTTTATATTCCATCATTATCAACACCCGCGCTCTGCAGAGCGAAGTTGATTCTTTGCAAGGATTCTATGCTTCCGAGTCGGGGGTGGAGGACGCTATTCACCGCGTGCGGGACAACCTGAACGTCGTATCCCCTTCAGTGCTTGTCGTGGGAAGCGCGACCGCGACGACCACGGTGAGCACGGCAGGGAACGTCAAGACCGTTGCGGCGGAGGGAGGAAAGAACAATGCGATACGCAAAAGTCAGACGACACTCACTCTTTCCACCACCCAGGCAGATTTTTTCTACGGGGTGCAGGTGGGGGAAGGAGGCGTGGAAATGGACCAAAACTCGCAAATTACCGGCAGTATTTATTCAAATGGCAATGTGGAAGGGGCATCCGGCGCGCGCGTGACGGGTGACCTGTGGGTGGCGGGCGGCGCCAACCCGACGCTTGACGCGAATTGGACGGTGCAAAACGGTGATTTTTCGTTTGGCAACACGGCGGGGAGCGTTGTCACGACGGTGGATTCCGGCGGCGACACGGGTGACTACACCGCGCTTGCGCTCGCGATGGACGATACTGCCCGTATCAGCTATTACGATGACAGCAATAAAGACCTCAAGCTTGCCCAATGCGCCAACGCCGACTGCACGACCAAAGTACTGACCGCGGCGGATACAACGGGAGACGTCGGTTACCGGTACAGTTCCGTCGCGCTCGGGTCCGACGGCTTTGCGCGCATCAGCTATTATGACAATACGAACAAAGATCTTAAATTTGCGCGCTGTACGAACGCAAGCTGTTCAACCAAAGTGCTTGCCGCGGTGGACACCACGAACGACGTGGGGCAGTTCTCATCTTTGACGCTTGGCTCCGATGGGTATGCCCGCATCGCGTACTACAGCGTGTCTGCGGGGGATTTGAAATATGTCCGTTGCACCAACGCCGACTGCACCACGAGGGTCATCACCACCGTTGACTCATCGGGCGATGTGGGGAAATATACCTCTGTGGCGCTTGGCACGAACGGCTATGCCCGCATGAGCTATAAAGATGAAACGAATGACGACGTGAAATTCGTACGGTGTTTGGATGACGACTGCACGTCAAAAAATATCACGACGGTTGACGCGTCAGGAAATCTGGGAGAGTATCAGACTTCGCTTGCTCTCAACGGCAGTAACTTCGGTTTTATCAGCTACCAGGACAACAGCAACGACGATTTGAAATTCGCCCGCTGTACGAACGACGATTGCACAGCAAAAAATATCACGGTCGTTGATTCTTCCGGCAATCAGGGCAAGTACAGTTCGTTGAAGCTTGGCTCGGACGGTTTCGCGCGCATCAGTTACTACGACGCGTCCAACGGCGCGGTGAAATTCGCGCGGTGCACCAACGCCGACTGTACCGCGAAAAATATAAATTCCGTAGACACGGCAGGCAACATCGGGCTGTACACTTCGCTTGCGCTCGGCTCCGATGGCTTTGCGCGCATCAGTTATCGCGATGATGATAATAGAGATTTAAAATTTATTCGGTGCGTTGACGCCGATTGTACGCCGCCGCAATCGCGGCTGGATGCCGCGCAGAGCTTTCAACTGGCGACGTCAACCGCGTCCGCCGTGCGCCGCGTGTCGCTGTATATTAAAAAAGTCGGCACCCCTTCCGATATTACGGTGCGCATCATGAAAGACGACGGCGGCAAGCCGGGCGACGGCGGCGGAGACGTGCTTGCAACAGGCACGCTTTCGGCCGCTGCCGTTACCGCGAATTACGGCTGGGTGGATGTGAGTTTTACGACAAATCCCACACTCAACCCCGCAACGACGTATTGGATCATGACGGATACCTCGCTGGATAACAATAACTACTGGGCGTGGGGGCTGGACAGCGCCGGCGGGTATGCGCAAGGAACGGCAAAACACTCGACTGATTGGACAGGTGGCGCCTGGACCGACATCACCGGCGATCTTGATTTTCGCGTGTGGGTGGGCGGGAGTGATACCTCGGTGACCGACGTGATCGTGAACGGGGATGTGCACGCGCACTCCATTGCGACAAGCAGTGTGTGCGGAAATGCTTATTACCAGTCCATTGACGCAAGCTCGCTCAATTTTCTGAACGCGCCTACCACACCGACCTGTCCAACTCCGCTGACCAACGGAATTGCTTATCCCGGTTCCACCGACCCGCCGGTTTCCGGCATGCCCATTTCGCAGGGGAACATTGACCAATGGAAAGCCGATGCGACCGCGGGCGGCGTCATTACGGGAAACTACACCGTGTCAAGCAACGTTTCACTTGGTCCCAAAGAAATCACCGGCAATCTCGTGATGACGTCAAACAACAAAACGCTGACGGTGACAGGGACGCTCTGGGTGCATGGCACGATAGACGTGAGTAACGGCTCCACGATCCGTTGCGATGCGTCTTTCGGCGCCAATTCTTGCGTGATTGTCGCGGACGGATGGGTGCATGTTTCAAACAACGGCACGTTTTCCGGATCGGGCACGGCGGGGAGTTTTCTCATGCTCCTGACGACGCTTGCGTGCACCGGCGTGCCAGGAGTGGGGTGTGGACACCACGATGGAGCGGTTGACGTGCATAATCAGGCGACCGGCGTGATCTTTTATGCCACAAACGGCATGATCAATCTCCATAATGGGGTCAATATTACGGAGGCCACGGCGTATAAACTGCGGCTTGATAACACCGCGACGATCACCTATGATCAGGGGCTCGCGAACGCCAGCTTTTCTTCCGGTCCCTCCGCGGGATGGCTCATCAGTGATTGGAAAGAAGTCCCGTGATATAATACGAAAATGGCGCGAACGATTTATGAAATAGAACCGGATGCGTTCGGTTTGGACATTTCAGACGGGTCTTTTAAGTTTGCTCTGCTTTCGCGCCGGAGGCACGGGCTTGCGCTTGCGGCGTTCGGGGCAGGCGATTTTCCGAAAGGACTCATCGCGGATGGCGAAATACACAACGAGGATGAGGTGGTGAAGCTTCTGAAGGCAGGTCTCGCAAAACCGCAACAAGGAAAGATCACGTCCCGTTTTGTGGTGTGTTCTTTGCCGGAAGAGCATTCGTTTACGCGTGTGATTCAGCTCCCCAAGATGCGCGAGGACGAGCTGAGGGAAGCGGTCCGGTGGGAGATAGAGCAAAATATTCCCATGAAAATCGCGGACGTATATTATGATTGGCAATTGATTCCCACCGACAAAGCGGTGCCGCATCAGGACGTGCTTATTTCCGCGGCGCCGCGGCGGCTCGTGGACGGATATGTGTCCGTGTTGAAAAAATGCGGCCTTACGATAAAATCGCTTGAAGTTGAGTCCGTGGCGGTCAGCCGTTCGCTTATAAAGAATCTTCACATGGACGGTCCCGTCTTGTTGGTGGACTTGGGCGCGACCAGAACCAGCTTCATTATTTTTTCCGGCGCGACGCTTCAATTCACTTCGTCCATTCCGCTTGCCGGAAACCGTATGATTGAAGCCATTGTCCGTGGCGCATCCGTGAGCACCCAAGAAGCGCAACAATTATTTTATGATATAGGTCTTGATAAAAACCAGAAAGAAGGCAAGGTATATCAGGCGCTTGAACCGATCGTAAGCGATCTTGCCCAGCAGATACGCAACTACATTTCGTTTTACGAAAGCCATTCCATGCATGAGCATCTTAAAGAGCAGGTTGTCGTGAAAAAGATCCTGCTTTCGGGCGGCGTGTCGAATCTCGCCGGCCTGAACGTGTATCTTGCGCTATCGCTGGGAATTGCTGTGGAAACGGGAAATCCGTGGACGAATATTTTAAAAGAGCCGCTGAAAGAAGTGCCGGGGCTTCCGTATCGGAAATCGTTGGGATATACCACCGCGTTGGGGCTTGCGCTGTCAGGCATTGAAAAATCATAACTCATGCTTACCCTCAATCTTCTTCCGGAGCGGTATAAAGTGGAATATCTTTTTGAGAAGAAAAAGCGGTTTTTGGTGTTTTTCGGCATTTCGCTCTGTCTTATTCTCTCGGTATTGTGCGCTCTGTTGTTTTCCACATATCTTTTTCTTGTCATCTCACAGAAATCGCTTGCCGCGACGCTGGAGGCGCGACGGCAGGCGGAAGTGTCAACGCGGCTTGAGGCGATAAAAGAGGAAATTCAGGGCTTAAATACAAAGATAGGAACAGTAAAGAGCGCAAAGAAAGGAGTTGTTTTTTTCGGACCGACGCTGGAAAAGATCATTGTGCTTGTCGAACCGGGCGTGTATCTGAAAAATATATCTTTTGACGCGAAAACGAAAATAGTCAACGTGCTCGGGTTTGCGGATACGAGAGAAAAAGTGCTTTTGTTATCAGTCGCGCTTTCAGCCGGCGATTTTGTACTCCCCAACAGCTTAATAAGTCCCATTGCAAATATTTTGAAGGAAAAAGACATTGATTTTTCATTCACGTTCAACCTCAAATGAACTTTTCCCTTAAAAGCAGATTTTACTTAGAAGGCGCAATGGTTGTGTGCGCATTGTGCGGATTTGTGTTTCTTGCGTGGCTTCTATTCGGATATATTGCGGCCGCGGCCGCAGAGGTGAACGCGGCGCAGAAAGAACTCGCTCAGCTTGATGGTGAACAGCGTCAGGCGAGCGAAATGTCAAAAGAGTACGAAGAGGTAAAGTCCAGTATTTCCTCACTTGACCAACTCTTATTATCCGGAGAGGATAAACTCCCGTTTATCATGCTTGTGGAGCGATTAGCGCAAGAGACGTCGGTGACCCACGTCATAGAAGCCGTGGTGGAGTCCGTTCCCGCGACTTTTTCCCAGAAAGATAAAAGCGCTCCGCGGGAAAAAACGCGCCCGGCGGTGATATTCAACATTAACGTGTTCGGGGACTTTTCCCGCGTATTTCGTTTCATCTCCCTTCTTGAAAACGGACCATATTATCTTACATTGGAAACAGTGCAGATATCGCGCGCGGCGGGGAGCGGTTCTTTTTCAGGAATAAAAGGAGCGCCGGCGCTGGAAAAAGATGATGTGAAAGCCCAACTGTCGGTCAAAGTGTATGCTTCTTTATCACGATAATTCATTATGCGATTTAACCCTACTCATATCATAAGCCGTTTTGTTTCAGGAATAGGAGCGTTGTTTAAAAATCATTACGAAATGGTGTTGTTCGCGCTTTTTATGGCGGCGATGGGGTTTTGGGGCTCACTCTTTTTTGAGTATGTGTATCATGCCGATCAGCGGTCAGAAGTAACGGTGCGGACAGTAAAAATAAAGAAGGATGATCTTGAAACAATTCTTGCGGACATCAACATTCGTCAAAAAGCAAGCATTGAGGCGCAGAACAAAACATTTTCAAACCCCTTTACTGAGCCACCCAGAAGCCAATAGACACCGCGGTTTCTTTGTGGTATTGTGAAATGCCCCTCCGTAGCTTAATGGATAAAGCAGCGCTCTTCTAAGGCGTTGATGGGGGTTCGATTCCCTCCGGGGGGACCAGATGGTGCGGGGCAGGTGCCGCAGCGTTTCTTTGTAGGTTCGACTTGCCCCGTATAATCCGAGCGGAGCGAGGAGTTGTGCGGGGTTCCCTCCGAGGGGACACTTTAGAAAAAGGCAAACCAGAGGAAGCCGCCTCGCTTCGCTCGGCGGCCAATTCGTATTGAATTTTGGGGGCAAAAACAAATTGGCGGTTTCGCAAAATATGGTTCGCGCCGATGTTTTTCAGAAATGTTGTCATTTTTGGATAATCATTTTCGGCAAGCAGGTTTTCGGCTTGATTCAAGGATAAAACGAACTCGCGAGCCGGTTCGAGCCACGACAAACCTTTTTGCTCAAAATCGGTAATTTTCTCCTGCAAGCGGATTTTTTCCGCCACCAGTTTTTCTTTTTTGGCGGCGTATTCTTGTTGAATAAGCGTGTTGTCCAAATACACATCGAGAAGTTTTTGGATTTTTGCCTCAACTTGGGATAATTGGTTTTTCGAAATATCAATTTCAGCCTTGGCTTCCTGTTTCGCACTCTCTTGCTCTGTTTCCAACGCCGCCAGAACTTTTTTCGTGTCGTAGCTCGACAAAGAAACTTTTTGAAGAAATGTTTTGATTTGTTCGGCTAGCTTGTTTTCTTGAATGTAATGCTTTTCTTGGCACGCACCTTTCTTTTTGGTGCAACGGTAGTAAGTGTAAATCCCGCCGTTACCTTTTGCGTATTGCGCGGTGATACTTGCTCCGCATGAGGCGCATTTCATCAAGCCAAGAAAAGCAAAATGATGTTTCTTCACTTCCTGCACTCTGCCGCGCTTGGCCATAACTTCTTGGCACAAATCAAAAAGTTTCTTTGAAATTAACGGCTCGTGCGTTCCCTCAAATGTCTCGCCTCGGTATCGCATAAGTCCGTAGTAAAATGGATTTTGTAAGAGATGCTGAACATTGCTCACCGAAATTTGTTTGCCAAGATTTCCCCTCAAGCCGTTTTCCTTGCACCAATTTGCGAGAGAAATGAATGTGTAATTTCCGGTGGCGTAAAGCTCAAAAAGTTTTCTGACCCTTGGAGCTTTCTCTTTGTCTACATCAATACCTCGTGTTTTTGGGTTGTTGAGATAGCCAATCGGAGCCCAGCTTGGCCAAACCCCATTCCTGATTTTCTGCCTTAAACCTCTTTTTACATTCTCTCGCAAATTGTCCACGTAGTATTTACTCTGTCCAAAAGCAATGTTCAGCATAAATAATCCTTGCGGCGTGGGCTCGCACCAAAACGTTGGGAATTTGAGGGAACGAATCAAGCCGCGGTCAATCATATGGATTATTCTTCCGCCATCCACGCTATTTCGAGCAAGACGATCCGGGTGCCATGAGAGTATTCCCTCGGCCTTTCCTTTTTCTAAAAATGACAACATTTCTGCGAATTTAATTCGTCCGGGTTCTTTTGCGGTATTGGCCTCTTGGAGAGAGGCAATAATTTCAAGTTTTTCTTTGGCGGCAAATTCCTGAAGCTCAACAAGTTGAGCTTGAATGGAGAGAACTTGTCTGTCATCATCTTCCGTTGATTTGCGAGCGTAGATTACATAACGCATAGTTTTGTTGATTAAAATTGATTAAAAATTTTTCCGTCCCCCAAACGAAACCGCCAATTTGTTTTTGCCCCCAAAATTCAATACGAATTGGCCGCCGAGCGAAGCGAGGCGGCTTCCTCTGGTTTGCCTTTTTCTAAAGTGTCCAGTATTCTTGAGATAGTGTGAACCGTTTTCGCCGCCTGCGGCGGCGAGGAAGTCCCCCCGCGAAAAATCCGAAAAGCGACGGAGCCACACCGATAAAAACTGCCAAAGAACCTGACGAAAAACATCAGCTCGAACCATATTTTATGGAAAAGAAAATTTTTTAATCATTGATTCATAAGAAAATTCTTCCAAGAAGCGGCTAACTGGCGCTTCTTGACTTTTATACTGAAATTTGCTACATTTGAGCATCATCAATTGTCATGGCGAGACCTTGATAAATTGGTAATCCCCGCCACGAGGGAATCGTGGTAATCTAGTACCTTGAAGGAGGTAGTAGCATGCAGAAGACAGAAGAGCAGACAAGGCGTCCTTTCCACGAGACGATTGTGGAGGCAATCAGTCGGGCACCCAGCGATGATCTGGCATGTCTGGCGAAGCTCATCATAGCGACGAAGGTTCAGAAGGGGCACGACGAGATCATCACAGCATGGAAGAAGCGGACGGTTTTCTTTATTGACACCTTCGGCGTGTCGGCCAGCCTCCTTGAGCAGAAGCAGGCGAGCGCGAAAAAGCCCGAAGGCGAGAAGAAGGGTATCAACCTCGATGACCTCCAACAGGAGACCGAGAAGTTGCTCGCCCTTCTTAATGACCGTCAGCCCGGCCTCATGAGCTGGAACGAGTTCGTGCAGGAGCGTTTGCAGAATCTGTACAAGCTCACCTCGCAGGCCCTCGACAAGTAGAGCGGATCTTCGTCCGTTTCAACCAGTAAGACGCACGACCTACGGGTACGGCGTCTTTTTTCTTTTTTGAATTTGAAAGAACAAAGAATTTGCCGCCAAAGCTGAAATTTGTTAGAATTTCAGCAGTTCGCAACGCGAACTGAAAAACTTGAAATTGTCATTCGTGCGGCTCTGCCGCATTTCGGATTTTTCGCGGGGGGACTTCCTCGCCGCCGCAGGCGGCGAAAACGGTTCGCACTATCTCAAGAATACTGGACCAGATGTGCGTTGCAAGGCGCAATTGCAGAGAATGTGTAAAGCTGATACCATTTTCCAAATGGTGGGCGTAGCTCAATTGGCAGAGCTCTCGGTTGTGGTCCGAGCGGTTGCGGGTTCAAGTCCCGTCGCTCACCCCATTTTACACTTTGACGCGGAAGTTTTATACTGGATGCATGCCCAGTAATACAACCTCGACGAAGTCCTCTATCTGGGCACGCCGTATAATGAAACATCTCATCTGCAATGGTTATTTGCACCAAAGACGAACCAACGCACAGGTCATGTTCATCCAACGGCGCACCCGAACGTTTCATTAAGTCGAGGTTGATATACTGGGCATGGAAAAATACGTGCTTTTGATTGAAGACGACCTTCCCTTGCAGAAGGCGTATCAGATGAAATTTGCGGCGAAAGGAGTTGCACTCCGGATAGTTAACGACGGGAAAGAGATGATGCAGCTTTTAAAAGAAAATATTATGGAGCGGCCCGCGGCGGTGGTGCTCGATCTCCTCCTCCCTTACGTGTCCGGCTTTGAACTGCTTGAGACGATGCGCAAAACAAAGGGATGGGAAGAGGTTCCGGTTATTATTGTATCCAACATTAAAGATGAGGTGGGCGTGCAGAAGGCAGAGCATCTGGGAGTCAAGAATTATTTCATTAAGACCGGCCTGAAGCTTGATGATGCCGTGGAGCGGATACAGAATTATTTTTGAGCGAACGCATGTATAATACACTTATTATCATTGTCATTATCGCGGTGCTCGTCGCGGGTGGTTTTTTCTTTTGGCGCGGATTTGAGGGTGTGCCGCTACAAGAAGAAAAACAATCACGCGTTCAAGACGTGCTTGTGCCAGTCAGTGTACGGGGTAGCGCGAGCGCGTCCGCGACGCCGGTTGAAAAAATATATCGCCAAACGATTAGCATTGATTCTCGCTCCTTCTTTTTTAATCCGGATACGTTCCGCGTCAAGCGCGGTGAAAAGGTAACGGTCAATGTAAAGGCGTTTGGAGACCATACATTTACCATCAATGAACTGAACGTAAACGTTAAGACCCCCAACGGAAAAGTGACCAAAATAGAATTTACCCCGCAAAAAAGCGGAGCGTTTCGATATTATTGCTCCTTGCCCGGGCACAAAGGGGCGGGACAGGAAGGAATTCTGATCGTGGAATAGGAACAGATGTGTTATCCACACCACGCTTTACGTGCCTTCTCCGTGTGATATAATGTAAAAAACAATAATTGTATGATGAACGTGTTTATTTCTTTGGTGTTTTCTCTTGCGGTCGCGCTCCCCGTGTTTGCGCAGACATCAACGACGCCGCTGCGGGATGGCGCGCAACGCGTGCGGGAAGAGACCCGCCAGGCGGTGACCCAGTTAAGACAAGCCGCACAGCAGAACATAAAGGCGATGAGAGAGGGGTTTGCAACAAGCACGCAACAAAGAGTTGCCGACTTTCGTGGCGCAATGGACGCGAAACGGCAGGAAATGAAAAGTGCTGCGGAAGCGAAGCGGACCCAAATGCGTGCAAAACTTCAGACCATAAAGGACGAGCGGAAGAAAAAAATAGTTGAACGCGTGGACGGGCAGATACAGGCGCTCAATCAAAAAATGCAGAGCCACTTTTCCGACATGCTTGCGCGATTGGCAGCCGCGCTTGATCGTGTATCAGAGCGCGCAGACAAAACAGCGGAGAAAGGAGTGGATGTGTCCAGCGTGAGAACTGCGATTGCCGAGGCCCAAAGCGCCATTGCCGCCAGCAAGGCGGCCATTGAAGCCCAAGTAGGGAAGGTTTATGTTGCTTCAATTACCACAGAAGATGCTCTTCGGCTGGAAGTAGGAAAGACGCGCCAAGCCCTTCGCGACGATTTGCATGCGGTAGGCGAAGCAATCAAGCGGGCTCATGATGCGGTAAAGAAAGCCGCGGTCGCGCTTGCGCAGGTGAGCAAAGGTCAAAACGATGTGACCGCGACGACC
This sequence comes from Candidatus Azambacteria bacterium, assembly GCA_016200965.1. GTDB lineage: Bacteria > Patescibacteriota > Minisyncoccia > GWC2-36-17 > WO2-46-25 > JACQDT01. Next base: position 34,169 of record JACQDT010000006.1, read on the forward strand.
TCAACTTCAACCGTACAATAACTATCTTATGGATACACACATTTCAACCGGAGTAAGCAGGATTTTTCTCGTAGTGCTTCTTGCCGTCGCGGCGATTATTCTCATCGTGTGGTTTAGGAACCAGATTCCTGTGGGGGGACCCACTATTACTGTTAGTAACGGCGCGGTTGCTAAAAAACCGGCTGTTTCAACTTCATTTGAGACGGTTCAAGAGGTTGACAGCATCGCCATCAGCGACGTAGACAAGGAGTTTCGGGCTATTGATGGCGACATTAATGCGTTGTAACATACAGTTGGGAAGGTGACGGTAAAAAAGACCTTCATAAGGTCTTTTTCCTTTATTATGGCATTTTTTGCAAACAAAAATGTATGGATTGCGGGGGGCGTTTTAGTTGTCATGATCTTAGTTGCTTCTGTTTTCTTTTTTCATGCCAGCGAGCAGACGGTTGTTCTTGCGTGGGTTGACGTGGTGGAAGAATTAAACGTTTCTGGAAAGGTTGTATCTGCCGATGCGATCCGTTTGGGTTTCCCTTTTGAAGGGAAGGTGACGGATATATACGCAAAAGAAGGGAAAGAAGTGGCGCAGGGAGATCCGCTGTTTCATCTTGATATCACAGAGGCCGACAGCGAATTGAAGCAACTTGATGCGAAAGCCGGGTTGGAAAAGCTCAAATTGTCGCAGTTGCTTGCGGGCATCTCGCGCAAGGAGACATCACTTTTTGAATCAAAAGCCGAGGAAGCCCGCGTTGCGCTTCAAAACGCGCGAAAGGAGTCGGAAGACGCGAAACTTACGTTTGAAAACAAACTTGAGGAGCGTTATGCGCGCGCCGCGGATTACGGCGATACTGCATTACTCAATGCCGACAACGCGATAAAAGCTCTTGAAGTGGTGTATGACGAGCATAATGCATTCCGCGCCGTTTTTCTGATTCCGGAGTCCTCCCAAAAATCGGAGGCCGAGTGGCAGATGCGCTTTGCAAAAACCGCCCTGGAAAACATTATGTTTGACGCAGGGAAATTAAAGACAAATCATATGCACGAAGATACCGATCTCGCCATTTCCCGATTCAAAACCAATCTTGAGGTCATCCGCTCGTCTTTGCAGAAAACTGCGGAAATTTTAGACGACGCGCATACTGCATTCGGAGCGCCCGATATCGGAGGATATCGCACGACAGTCGCGGTACAGCGCGCGGTGATCAACACTACGCAGACCGCGCTCCTTACGCTTGAACAGGATATTGCGTCAGAGAAAGTGAAGGGGCGGGTCCAGTCAAACGACGCGGAGCGAAAGATTGTGCAACTGGAGGCGTCTTTGGAAACCGCCGAGAAAGAACTTGCGCTTAAAAGAGCCGTTTCTCCCGAAGCGGAAGCGGCGCTCGCGCAGGCGCAGGTGAGAGAATACGAATCCCGCCTTTCGGTGTTGCGCGATCGGATACGGCAGGCGACCGTTCTTGCTCCCGCGAAAGGAATCATCCTGCGCGTATACGTGCGGGATGGTGCAACGGGAAAAGCGGGAGATTTAGTGGTTTCTCTTTCTCCTTTTTCAAGCGTGCAAATTGAGATTGATGCCAAAAACGTCGCGATTTCTCCAAAGGCGGGCGATCGGGCAACTGTGTTATTTGGAAAGGATCTTGCATTTCAGGGAAGCGTGGGCGGTGTTTCAGATGAAAAAATTATCGTGTATTTGCAGGAAGAAGCGGAGGCATCCCGATTGCCGGAGTATGTTTCTGTGGTGATACGGACGGTGATACGCGAGCATGCATTGATGGTCCCGGAAGAATTCATATTTGAAGAAGATGGGGTCAAAAAGGTGTATGTGCGGGAGAACGCAACAAAAAAATCGGTCGCGATCCTTACGGGGATTACATGGAAAAATAATGTGGAGATTCTTGAGGGTGTTTCCGAGGGTGATCGCATCATAAAATAACTTCGCGTATATGCGCGTTCAGGATAAAGACAAGTTCGTATTCACAAAAAACGTCGCCGTGATGCTAACATCAGGCATTCCTTTGCGTGAAGCGATACAGTCGCAGGTGGCGCATGCCGGATCCCCGTTTTTCAAAGGCATTCTTGCCCGAATCATACAGGACATAGAGACGGGACAGCGATTTTCTTTTGCGCTTTCCAGACATCCTTCGGTATTTGAGCCGTTTTATGTCAATGTGGTGAGTGCGGGAGAAAAGGCGGGGTCTTTGGAGCAGAATTTAGAGTATATCGCGGCTCAGCTTGAAGCGCGCGCGGCGTTCAAAAAAGCGCTGAACTCGGCCTTGATGTATCCCGCGGTGCTTCTTATCGCGGTATGCGGCGTGGGGTTCGTGTTTGCATATTTTGTACTGCCTACGCTCGGTGACCTTCTTTCTTCGTTTCAGGCGGAGCCGCCGTTTGCGACCAAAATCATTTTGTTTATAAGCGTCGCGGCTTCCGATTACGGGCCGCTCATATTTGCTGGAGTCGTTTTGGCGTTCGTGTTTCTATATTTTTTCACCCGAACCGAAAAGGGAAAATCTACACTTGAAAGATTTCTGCTTCATCTGCCGGTGCTCGGGAATATTTTCAGGCAGGCACAGCTTGTTGAGGTTGCGACCATTTTATCCACCCTGCTCAAAAGCGGTGTACCGGTCCACGAGTCCCTGCAGATAACGGCCCAAAGCGTGAGTAACATCGTGTATAAGGAGGCAGTCGCGCGGATCGTTTCTCCCGTGCTGAAGGGCAATACCGTGTCCGCTTTTCTTGACAAGCGTCTTTTTCCGCCGTTGTTCATACAGATGGTCCAAGTGGGCGAGAAATCGGCGCGCATGGAACAAAACCTTGATTTTCTTGCGGCGTTTTATCAAAAAGAGGTCCAATACCGCATAAAAAATATCCTTACCCTGCTTGAGCCGTTCCTCTTGATTATTGTAGGTATTGCGGTATTATTGTTGGCGCTTGCGGTGCTGGGGCCTATCTATCAAATCGCGGGCAGTTGATGTTTTGCCTCCGTGGCGAAATCGGCATACGCGCATGGCTTAGAACCATGTCCCTAACGGGTTAGAGGTTCAACTCCTCTCGGAGGCACAAATGAAAATTGAGCTTGACAGGATGTCCAATTTTGTTATATCTAAGAGTATCTAAGGAAGGGGTTTGCAGAAAAAACCGCACATTGAGATGAGAAAGGGGGCTCGCATGATGGATCAAAAAGAACAGGGTGAAATCGCCGTTAAGATGGTGAAATGTCTTATGCGCGAGGGCAAGCTGGCTGTTTCAAGGGAAGATTACTCAAAGTGCCTAAATATCGCAGAGCATGAAGGTATCTCCCTTCAAGAGTTCATGTCGCGAGGCAGTTTCACGATTTCCGATGATGTTGCGCCGGATTTTGAAATAGCCGCGGCCATGCTTGGGGTTCCCATCGAAAAGTTCAAGGAGTTCCTCACCTCTCTCGCGCAGGAGGTTATACGGGAGAGGGTACAGGAAGACCTCCAATACTATTAAGGTCACACCGCGCTATTTTGAAAAAGATAGCGCGGTGTTCCTTTTTCACCGGAAATCGTGTAATATGTCGCCATATGACGCATTTTACTCATTATGCGGACCATAAGTTTGAAGTATTGCGGCGGCATGGATTTGTGGTTGAGCGCGAGTCGGTGATGCAGGTGCTTGAACTGCCCGATATCATTGATGATACCAGGCGGCCGCTTGTGTACGCTCAGCGGAAAATAGATACGCACCATACGCTCAGGGTTGTATTTAAAAATGAAGCAGGAGCTACGCGGGTCATTACGTTTTATCCCGTAAGACATGAACAATAACAGGCACGACAATAAAATTTCCTATGATCCGGACGCGGACGTGCTTTCATGGGAAATAAACGACAAACCAATCGTGTACGCGCGCGAGATCGGAAGCGTCATTGTGCATTTCAGCGATGGCCACATTCCGGTGTTGATAGAAGTGCTTGAAGCGGGTAAATTTTTGGCCAAATCAAAAAAACTCCCTGACGAGAGCGATTTTTCTCTCAAAGACATCGCGACAGCATTGCAATAGCGTCGCTTTTACTATTCTAGAGGATTTCTTTGTTGTGGTTCCTTTTTGGGCGAGCGATATGTGGAGCGAAAGACGTCTTTTTTGACCGCTTCCCCGTCTTTATAAATTTCTCTGGTCAGAATGGCTTTCAGCGAGCCGTCCGGCTTTTTATCGTATTCAACGGGGCCTTCCAGTTTCACTTCGCGGCCATCCGGCGTGCCGTAGAATTCAAAATAAAGCTTTGTGCCTTTCACCCTTGTTTGGACAAGGATATTGGAAGGGGTGTCATTCACGAAACGAAAATCGGGATGCGGCCCGTATACCGTCGCGTCAAATCCCTGTGGATTGTAATACAACACGGGCAAACTATGCCCGAATCGTTCGGTGATAGGAAGCCCGGAGTACATCGCCGCCCTGAACATCGTGGTGGACACCTGGCATAATCCTCCTCCATATTCGGGAACAAGGTCTTTTCCTTTAATGACAAGTCCCGCCCGCCAGCCCTCTTTGGGGTCAACTTCCCCTATGGCGTTGATGAACGAAAATTCTTCATTTGATTTGATAAGCACTCCGTTCATTTTTTTTGCGCCGAGTTTTACGTTAAACGCGCGGGAAGCGGGAGATCCCGCAAAGTCGGATTCTCCCTCGCCGATTAAAGACACAAGGCCGAGGTTTTCTATTGTTTCCGTACGTACTTCGGGAAGTAAGATATTCACCGCAAGATTCATTGCGCGTTCTTTTTTAAGCAGACCGTCTCTGACCCGGGGCATGCTTGTATCCGCATCAAGTTCAATGCCGCTTTTGGAAATTACGAATTCCGTCACTTTTCCTTCCGCAACGGCAAGTACTGCGTTTCTGGGCTTTTTGTTTATTGTCGGCGCAAGCCCCACGAGAAAATTCCGTAATTCGCTTTCATTTATACCAAGCTCTACATGATTTCCAACACGGCGGACCGTAAGAAAATCTTTCAGCTGGCCTTTTTCAATTTGCGAGCGGCCTGTTTTTTGCGCGCCCCGGGAAGTATCGCTGTTTTCCCCCGTGGCATACGTGAGGGTAAAGGGCGCCTGCGCGAGTATTTCATTCGCCGAACTCATGAGCGGTTCCACCATTTCTTTGCGTATGAATGACGTGTCCTGTATCATTGCGATGGCGATATTTTTTGTTTCAAGTTTCGCGGCCACCCGCAGAAGTTCGTATTTGAGCTTGCTTGCGTCTATAACGGAACCGATGCGCTCCTCGCTTAATTCAAACAATTCCTTTTCTTCGTTATAGGCAATGCCCGCTTCCCGGGCTTTGTGTTCCAGCGGTTCCAGATGCGCGCGGAAGTATGTTTCGAACGCCACATCATTAATGGAGGCCGCCATGGGAATACGTGTGTTAAAAAGCGCCGTATGAACCTGTTCAATGATACGCGCAAATAAACCGCCTTTTCTTCCGACGGCAAGCGCATTGCTAATTGTTTTTTCAACATCAATCCTCACGCCCAGTTGCGCGGGATCGGCTTTCAGCCGCGTCCGCGAATTGCCGAGCTCAAATGTTTCGTGAAGATATCCCTGCGTTTTTTGTGCAAGAGCTTCTTGTATTGCCGAAATGCGCGTACCGTGCGCGTCATAGGGACCGATAAAAACGCCGAACGCGATGGCACTATGGTTCAGCAACGCAAGCGCCGAGATCGGAAGAAGAAACAGCGCGGTCGTGATAAGCACGGCTTTCGATATCGTATTTGAGTTCTTTATAGGCGCACGCAGATTAATTATTCAGTATGGACGGATATTTTTTTCGTCTTCACTTTTTCTAGCTTGGGAAAGCGGATTGTGAGAATCCCGTTTTTGAGCGATGCTTTTATCCGGTCCGGGTCCGCGTCTGTCGGGAGGATGACAGAACGGGAAAACGGCCCCCAATAGCATTCCTGATAGTAATAGTCCTCCGGCTTCACCTCTTCTTCTTTGAGGCGGACGCCCTTGATGGTGAGTATGTCGTTGGTGACGCTGATATCAAGATCTTCCGATTTTACGCCTGCGATGGTCGACTTGATGATGAGTTCGGTGCGCGTCTGATAAATATCAAGCGTGAGCTGTCCCTCGGATTCCAAAAGCCACTCGCGTGATCTTTGCGGTTTTGCATTCGTGGCATTTTTCCCGGTTTTATTGAGATGTGATTCGCTCTGCATGCCCAGTATATCAACTTCCAGAGCCCAACGCCTTTTGGCCGTGGCCTGTAAAGTACGCGTTAAAGAATATATGACTTTGTATAGTTTTCATGGGATGTTTACGGCGTTGGGCTACATGTTCGTGTTCTTCTTTATACTCTTTGGTTTGCGGTAAACGGATGTGCTTCTTCTGCCTTTGACATGCTCTAGACCGCACGAGAGAAGAACGCGCTGGGAGTTGTATTACTGGGCATGAGAAGATGGTATGGTCGCGTTTTGGAATGTGAGTTTCTTAACGCGGCTGAAAAGGTATGAGACGAATGCGAATGATCCGATCATTAACAGCGCCAAAGAGGATACTTTGCTGTGTTCCCCGTCAGAGGTTATTATAAGGAAATTAAACACGGCATGCAATGCGGTGGCGAGTACGACGCCGACGGCAAGGTAGGGGAGGTGGTTTCTGCGCCATATCAGCGACAGAGCGAAAAAGTAGCCGATGATGGCCGATGCAAGCACGTGCAGGAATGTGGAGCTTAAAAATCTGAAATATGCGATGGCGACTGCCCAGTCCGCATTTTGAAACACGTACCCGATGTTCTCGGCCGCCGCGAACCCAAGTGCCGCGACAATAAGGTAGATCATCGCGTCCACCGGCTCGTCGAAGTAGGCGGAACGGATGATTTGCGCTTTTGCCGCGATATATTTTACCCATTCTTCTATGAACGCGAGCGACGCAAGGACGGCAAAGGAGAAAAGAAGCGCCGCCCAGGTCGCTCCCCATGTTTGGGGGAAATACGGGATTGCGGATTCGCAATGCAGACAAGCCAGTTTCCAGTCAGTGACGGCTTTAATAAGCGCCCATTCAAGGGTGAATGCGACAAAGGTGGAAAAAAATCCGAACACAAACACCTTCAGTATCATTTTTTTCGGTTCCGGATTATCGTCTTTCCTGAGAAAATACCACAGCCACACGATACTCGGCGCGACGCCCAAAAGCACGAGATACGCGACATTCGAAAACGAGGTGAGGTAGAGATTATTCATGGGAGATATGAGGCCACTCTTCTATCATAAGGAGTTTTTTCTCCTTCATGGGCAAACTTGCCCATATTTCTTCGGTGACAAACGGCATGAACGGATGGAGAAGCTTGAGAATTGTGGTGAGTGTCGCAGAAAGCGCCGTATGTACATATGCAGCGTCTTTTGTTTTTGCATGTTCAATATAGACATCGGCAAAATCGTGCCACACGAAATCATAGAGCGTATGTAGCGCCTGTCCGAATTCAAATGATTCAATGCGGATGTTTGTACTTTGTATCGTTGCGTTGAGTTTCGCCAGGAGCGTGGTGGTTTCCTCATCGTTCGTACGCGACGGATCGGTAGGGGTATGGGCCGTTTTAGCCAGTACGAACCGCGAAATGTTCCATAATTTGTTGGCGAATTTTTTGCCCGCCATGAGATGTTCTTCGGCACAATGAATATCCTGCACGCCCATGTTCTGCCAGAACGGAATCTCCGTCATGAATTCAAGTCCCGAAAAAATCATGCGGCTGACCCACAAGTTGATGATGTCTCTTCCCGTGGAAAGAACCTGTGTCGGATAGAATGTTTTTAAATCAGACGCTTCCTTTGGCCATCCGAGCGTTGCGAACGGCCATAGCGCGGAAGAGAACCATGTGTCCAGGACATCGTCCACTCCTTCCACAGGGATTTTATGCCCCCACCAAATCTGCCGTGAAATGCACCAGTCCTTTGTTTTTGAGAGCCAGTCCAAATATGGTTTTTTAAAATTTTCCGGATGAAAACGCACCGCTCCCGATGTGACCGCTTCAGCCGCGCTCTTGGCGAGTCCGCCCATTTTCAGGAACCATTGTTTTGATGCCAGCTGTTCTATGACCTTTCCGCAACGATAACAATGAGCGACATTATGAACAAGCGGCTCTTCTTTTTCAAGCAGGCCAGTGGTTTTAAGTATGCCCACGACTTTTGTGCGGCAATCCTCCACGTTCAACCCTTCGCATATTTTTGCCGCCGCGGTCATTTTGCCGCGCTCGCCTATGATTTTTACAAGCGGGAGCTTGTGGCGCTCGCCGATCTCAGAATCGGTTATGCTGTGCGCCGGCGTGACTTTCACCGCGCCGGTGCCGAATTCCTTTTCCACCGCGCCGTCTGCGACGACAGGAATTTCTTTTTCTTGGATGGGAAGCAGGACGGTTTTTCCAACGAACGCTTTATAACGCGGGTCGTCGGGATGCACTGCCACTGCAGCGTCGCCTAGCATAGTTTCAGGCCGCGTAGTGGCAACTATGATATGTTTTTTTGTCTCACCCGTAAGCGGATAGCGGATAAAATACAGCGTTCCTTTTTTCTCCTGATATTCAAGCTCAAGGTCGGACAAGCTTGTCGCACAGCGCGCGCACCAGTTGATGACTCGCTCGCCCTGATAGACAAGTCCCTTGGCGCGGTATTGCTCAAAGGCGGTTTTTACGGCTTCCTGATAGCCCGGGTCCATGGTAAATGCGGTGCGCGACCAGTCGCATGACGCGCCAAGGCGCTTGAGCTGATCCAAAATGATATTGCCGTACTTTTCTTTCCATTCCCACACTTTTTCCAGGAATTTTTCTTTTCCGAGGTCGTGCCGCGATACGCCTTCCTTTTTCAGCATTTTTTCCACGACGTTTTGTGTGGCGATGCCGGCGTGATCGGTGCCGGGAATCCACAGCGCGCGATATCCTTCCATCCGTTTTTTGCGGATGAGTATGTCCTGTACCGTCGCGTTGAGCGCGTGGCCCATGTGAAGCACGCCCGTCACGTTCGGCGGTGGGAGTGCAATGGTGTATGTCTTCGCATTTTTGGCAACGGGAAGATTATCCGGATTAAAAAACCCGCTGTTTTCCCACAGTGTATAGATGCGCGCTTCTACCTTTTTGGGGTCGTACGCGGCGTTGAATTTGTCCAGATTTTTTTCCATGTTCGCGTAGATGCGCTGCTTTCATTGTATCACATGAATCCTTCTACACGACAGAGAGGTTTGGGATGGCGTCTAGGTGTTTCCAGGACACGGCGGATGAGCGGTTGAAAAATGCAGAGACGGCGATCATTGCGGCGTTGTCGGTGGAGAGTGAGGTGTCGGGAACAAGAAACCGCGCTTCGGGGAGTTTTTTTTCGATGGCGCGCTCAAGTTCGGCGCGCAGGCGGCGGTTTGCCGATACGCCGCCCGAAAGCGCGACTGTTTTTGCGCCATACTCTTTTGCCGCTCTCAGCGTTTTGGCGACAATGACGTCGACAATTGCTTGTTCAAACGAAGCGCACAAGTCGGCAAGCGATTTTTTATTTCGCGCGATGTCAGGATGTTTCCGTAAAAGATACAGTACCGCGGTTTTGAGGCCGGAGAACGAAAAGTCGTAGTTATCGCTTGCGATCATGGGGCGGGGAAGGTTGAAGCGCTTGGCATCTCCGCGCGCGGCGAGCTTGGAAACAGCCGGTCCTCCCGGATAGCCGAGTGTGAGCATTTTTGCCACTTTATCAAACGCCTCTCCCGCCGCGTCGTCGCGCGTTTCGCCGATAAGCGCGTATGAGCCGAGGCGTTTCATGAGGATAAGTTCCGTGTGCCCGCCCGATACCACGATGTTCAGCACGGGGAACTGCACGGCCGAATTTAGCATCCAATTGGAAAATATGTGTCCTTTGATGTGATTGACCGGGATGATTTTTTTGTTGAGCGCGTATCCGAGCCCCCGCGCGAAGCTGATGCCCACAAGCAGTGCAATAACAAGCCCGGGTCCTTGCGTGACCGCGATGTAGTCAAGGTCTTTTAGTTTCACGCGCGCCTGTCTCACTGTTTTTTTAAAAACCAACGGCAGGTTTTTGACATGTTCCCGCGCGGCAAGCGTGGGCACGACGCCGCCGTATGGCGCGTGTATCTTTATCTGCGACGCCACGACGCTTGCGCGCACATGAAAAATCGGGCGGCGGGCGCTCCCTTTCACCCGCGCACCAGTCCCGCTTGGCGGTACGGTACGGGGTTTTACCTCAAGCACGGCGCACGCGGTCTCGTCGCATGATGTTTCAATGGCAAGGATGAGCATATTTATTCAGAATCAGTAAGCTCTTTAATGGCTTCCTCAAGGTTTTCCTGCGGAGTCCACCCGAGAAACTTTTTCGCTTTGCTGTTGTCAGCAAGCGTGTGTCTGGGTTCTACGCGGGGGGCGATGTGTACGGAGGGCCCGCCAATGAACGCGGCAATTTGGTTCATGCTGTAGTTTTTTCCCGCGCCGATATTGATGACTTCGCCCGCCCCGACGTTTTTGCTTTCCATCGCGCTTATATTCGCCCGCACCACATCGCGTACGTGCGTAAAGTCCCTCGTCTGTTCGCCATCCCCCGTGATGGTCATGGGCTTGCCTTGGCTTTTTTGCATCAGGAAATTTTTGATGACGGTCAGGTACGCGCCTTCGCCCGCCATGCGCGGGCCGTAGACGTTAAAATAGCGCAAGCTCACCGTTTGCAGTCCGCACAAAAGCGAGAACAGCCGGCAATATTCTTCCCCGATGTATTTTTGCAGGCCGTAGGGACTTAAGGGGTTTGGCCTCATTTCTTCGGAAAGCGGCATGGTTTTTGCGTCGCCGTACGCGGAAGACGAAGCGGAATATACGACACGCTCTACTTTCGCGTCTTTCGCCGCAATCAGCACATTCAACGTTCCGTTCACGTTCACGTCATTCGTTTCGGCAGGATTTTCAATGGAAAGCTGTACTCTGGGCAGCGCGGCGATATGGAACACGTGGTCCACGCCTACAAAATACGGCTTGATCTGTTCAAGACGCCTGATGTCCGCGTTGATAAATGTCGCTTTCGGATTGATGTTTTCCTTTTTTCCCGTTGAGAGATTATCAAGAACAAGCACATCATGTCCTTGTGCGATGAGAGCGTCAGTAAGATTTGAACCGATGAAGCCGGCTCCGCCCGTAACAAGATATTTTGTAGCCATAGCGGTGACCCCACGGGGAATCGAACCCCGATTCACAGCTTGAAAAGCTGTTGTCCTGGCCGTTAGACGATGGGGCCGTCTTTGCGCGCAGATGGTTGCCATATTATACTACATCAGGTGTAAAATCAATCTATGCCCAGTAATACAACTTCCCGCGTGTTCTTCTCTCTATGGCACCACGCATCAAAAAGCAGGAAAGGAGCATATCTGTTCATTATTACTCATACAGCGGCAGAGAAAAACACGAGCATGCCGCCCAACATCGCACATATTCCTATGAAAACATTGCAAGGTCATAATCTATTAAGCGCATATTTCTCGGAGAAACGCCAAAAGGCGTTGGGCTCCGGAAGTTGATATACTGGGTATGTTGCCCAAAGAATACTATTATTTGAACGTAGGGCGCGCGTCCGATCTGCAAAACAAAAGAGAGCGCGCGCTGTATCGCGCATTTGAGATAGTGCCCGGCGCGCTTGCGTGGGGAACGCTCATTGTCATGGTGCTTCTTTCGTGGCTTACCCCTGTGTTCATCGCCTTTTTCATCATCGCCTTTGATATTTACTGGCTGTTAAAAACGATCTATCTTTCCCTGCACTTGCGCGTTGCGTTCACCCAAACGAGGAAAAATACGAAAGTAAACTGGTTTGAAAAGATCAAAGCAGAAAAGCCCGGGTGGGACGAATATTATCATCTCGTCATTTTGCCTTTTTACAAAGAAGGGTGGGAGGTCATTGCGTTGTCTTTGGAATCGCTTTTGCAGGCGAATTATCCTAAGGAAAAAATACTGGTGGTGCTTGCGGCGGAAGAAAGAGCGGGAGCGGAGGCCAAAGCGGTTGCCCAGCGCGCGTCGCGTGAATTCGGGAGTACATTCGGCGCGTTTTTTATAACCGCGCACCCCAAAGATATTCCCGGCGAAGTCGCGGGAAAAGGCGCGAACATTCATTTTGCGTGCAAAAAAGCGAAAGAAGAGCTGATAGACGCGCGCGCGATTCCCGTGTCGCGGGTGATCGTTTCCGCGTTTGATATTGACACGGTTGCGTGGCCGGAGTATTTTTCGCGGCTCATGTGGGCGTATCTTTCGGTACAACACCCCGAGCGCAAAAGCTATCAGCCCATTCCGTTTTATATCAACAACATCTGGCACGCGCCTGCGGTGGCGCGCGTGATTTCGTTTTCGGCGACGTTCTGGCACACGCTTCAGCAGGAACGCCCCGAGCGCATGACGACGTTTTCTTCGCACTCCATGTCTTTGCGCGCGCTCATGGATGTGGACTATTGGCAGGTGAACATGGTGAACGAGGACTCGCGCATTTTTTGGCAGTGCTTTTTCCGCTACGACGGGGACTACGAAGTCCAGCCGCTGTATTATCCCGCTTCCATGGACGCCAATGTCGCCGAAACGTTCTGGCGGACGATGGTGAATCAGTACAAACAGCAGCTTCGGTGGGGATACGGCGCCGAGAACATCCCGTACTTTTTATTCGGATTTTTGAAAAACAAGAATGTAAGCGCGAAGAAAAAATGGAAGCTCGGATTTTCAATCATTGAAGGGTTCCATTCCTGGGCGACCAACGCGCTGATTATTTTCATGCTCGGGTGGCTGCCGCTGTACTTGGGCGGCGAGGCGTTTAACACGACCCAGCTTTCGTATAATCTTCCCCAGATCACCAAATACATCATGACGCTCGCGACCGTGGGTATCGTGACGTCGGCCGTGCTTTCCATGGTCATCTTGCCGCCGCGTCCGCTCGAGTACGGAAGGATGCGGCACGTGTTCATGGTGCTTCAATGGCCGCTCATGTTCATCACTATGATCGTGTTCGGCGCATTCCCCGGCCTTGAGGCCCAGACGCGCCTCATGCTCGGCAAGTATATGGGTTTCTGGGTAACGCCTAAAACCAGAAAGCAGGGTGATTTATCTCAAATGAAAAAAACTTGACAATTACATTGCTTCAGGTATAATACACGTGTCAATTGAATCATGAACGAAAAAGCCCTTTAACAATACATTTCCTCTTAAATCATAGAAAGAGGAGAAAGGAAGGTTTGCGATGTGGAAAAGAAAATATCGCTCAACGGTTGAGTTATGGGATAGAAAAATAACAATCGTGGGAATAACGATGAACGCGATTGCTGGAGTATTGTTCGGGGTCGCTACATACAAGATCCTGCTTGGTATGTATACCATCCTGACTGGAGGGGCACGGATAACGGGAATGGTGTGGGCGATACCGCTTGTCTTACTTGCCCTATCAATCACTGCTACAAGTTTTCTCGTTGGAATATGGATGGTGAAAAGAGGTCCGAGAAGATGAGCAACTGCTAAAAAACAGAAAGACTAAATTCCAATCAAGGAATTTAGTCTTTTTATCAACAAGGAGGAGCAATGGAAATACAGACAGTAATGGTGTTTCTAGCAGCGGCCGGATTGATGATGACAACACTCTATACACTCATTACCGCATATATCGCCATATATGCTTTCGGTCAATTCAAAGAAGTACGGCGCACCCGCCAAATTGCGGTGTTCCCCAGTTTACGCCAAGTGAGGTCTCCGACGGAAGCCGGAAAACGCGCAGCCATATACAATGCTTATTGCGAGAATCCTGAACAGTTCACCTCGCGCGCGAAGCTCTCCCGGAACGAGAAACTCCACGCCAACTGCAAAGAAGTGATCTATGGTCTCTCGGAGATAGGCGTTCTCGTTCACCATCGTATGCTTGACTCGATCGTAGTAACGGACTGGCTCCAGCACATTCCCGCTAAAATGTTTGTTATCTTGGCGCGGTACGTGACGGAAGGTGAGAAACGGCGCGGGCAGGATAACTACAGCGTCGCGTTCAAGAAAATTGCCGAGCTGGGATTGGAATACTGGCTGGAATCGCACATGGATTCCCTAGACGCCCAATTAGTCATCTACCATTCATCAAACGATCAGACAAAGAGCAGAACATTCAATCAAGATCAGTTGCAAGAGATGTTGGAGAAGATACGAAGTGACTTAAGAGATTTCGGATGGCTTTAATTTTATCACAAGGAAACCGGAAGGAAGCTGAAAGAACTCAGCGGCTCGGCTCAATAATTGCAACCGCACCAAGAAAACCGCATCACGCGTCTTGGTGCGGTTTTCTTTTTAGTGGTACTGATGTGCGCCTACCAGGATTTGAACCTGGAACCCTCTGCTTCGAAGGCAGATACTCTATCCAATTGAGCTATAGGCGCATTAGTTTTGCAACACAATTTTCCCATTCCATTACTTTTAGCCACGGCGCTACCTTGTTGACTTGTACGCGCGCGCAGCCTTTATAACTCAGATTTTTCTTTACCGTATGGCGGGTTGGTTTATATACGGTTTTTAAGAATTTCCATTGCGGGATGCCCGTTACTTTTTCCCAGAAGTTTTCACAATTTTCGTTTTTATATATCTTGTGAAGATAAAGCCTTATTTTAATACCATCTTTCTGCACCTTCAGATACCGCTTAATCCATCTTATCATGATTTGCACTAGTGTTGAGTCGGAGTTCATGAATTGAAAACATCTGTTTGTTTTTGCTCCCTCAGCCCAGTATAATGCGATCCCCAGGAAAAATAACCGCTCTTTCTTATATTGCTCAAATTCTTTACGGGCGATGCGGCCTATTTCATTGTCCCGTTTTTCTCTATTCCTCCGGTTTGTAATTATCGCCCTGAACCGAGCTCTGTCTCGACTAACGTGCATGTGTTTCTCTAATTTTGCAAATTGTGAGGGTGTAAGCGTTATCGCATTGCACCAGCGCGAAAGCGTTCCCTTTGAGACAATCGATGGAATACGATCCATTATCTCACGATAGGATAATCCTTTCCGTCGCAACGCAACCGCTTTGATTTTTTCCAGAACCTTTGCCATAGTGTATTTACATTATACACCGTGGTTCCAAATTTACAAAGGACCTTTCATTTACGATTACAAAAAATAGAAAAAGCGTTAAAACCCGAGGCGCCGCGCAATGATGTCCGCAAGCGATTCTTCTTCTTCTTTTTCCGCCACGCTGTTTGCCAAAA